>CANMWW010000351.1 GCA_947500965.1 Alphaproteobacteria bacterium | reverse complement strand
CGCGCGCGCGGCCTCAGCCGAGGTCGCGCTTCACCGCGCCGGAGCGCAGCAGCGCCTCGAGCCGCGCGCCCTCGTCGAAGGACCGGGCGAGCTCGAAATGCAGCTCCGGCGCGTGGCGCAGCTCGACCCCCCGCGCGACCTCGGAGCGCAGGAAGCCGCGCGCGCGGCGCAGCGCCGCGACGATCTCCTTCGCGTCGCCGCCACCCAGCGGCAGCACGAAGGCCGAGGCGTGCTTGAGGTCGGGCGAGGCGCGCACCTCGCTGACCGTGATGCTGGCGCCGGACAGCGCCGGGTCGCGCAGGTGCCCCTCCGCCAGCGCCTCGACCAGCGCGCGGCGGACGAGCTCGCCCGCGCGCAGCTGGCGCGTCGAGGGCGGCCTCGGGCCGCCCGGCCTGCCGGGGCCGCCTGGCGTCACAGCGCGCGCGCCACTTCCTCGATCTCGAAGGCCTCGATCACGTCGCCGGGACGGATGTCCTGGTAGTTCTCGAACGCCATGCCGCACTCGTAGCCGGACTGGACCTCGCGGACCTCGTCCTTGAAGCGGCGCAGCGTCTTGAGCGTGCCTTCGTGGATGACGACGTTGTCGCGCAGCAGGCGCACCTTGGCGCCGCGCTTGACCATGCCCTCGGTGACCATGCAGCCGGCCACCTTGCCGGACCTGGACACGTCGAAGACCTGCCGGATCTCGGCGTTGCCGAGGAACTTCTCGCGCAGCGTCGGGGCCAGCATGCCGCTGAGCGCGGCCTTTATGTCGTCGATGATGTTGTAGATGATCGAGTAGTAGCGGATCTCGACGCCGTCGCGCTTGGCGATGTCGCGGGCCTGCGCCGTCGCGCGCACGTTGAAGCCCACGATGATGCCGTTCGACGCCTTGGACAGCGCGACGTCGCCCTCGGTGATCGCGCCGACCGCGCCGTGCAGCATGCGCGTCTTCACCTCGTCGGTGCCGAGCTTGCCGATCGAGGCGGCGATCGCCTCCACCGAGCCCTGCACGTCCGCCTTGACGACGACGCCCAGTTCCTTCGCCGCGCCTTCCTGGATGCGCGAGAACATGTCGGCGAGCGTGCCGCGCCCCATCGCCGCGGCGCGCGCGTCGCGCGCGCGCTTCTGGCGGAAGGACGTGATCTCTCTCGCGCGCGCTTCGGACTCGACGACCGCGAAGTCGTCGCCCGCGGACGGCGTGCCGTCGAGGCCGAGCACCTCGACCGGCATCGACGGGCCGGCCTCGCGGACCGGCGCGCCGTTGTGGTCGACCAGCGCGCGCACCTTGCCCCACTCGGAGCCGGCGACGACGATGTCGCCGACGCGCAGCGTGCCCTTCTGCACCAGCGCGGTGGCGACGACGCCGCGGCCGCGGTCGAGCTTCGCCTCGACGACGGCGCCGGCGGCGGCGCGCTCCGGGTTGGCCTTGAGGTCGAGCACCTCGGCCTGGAGCAGGATCGCGTCCTCGAGCTTGTCGAGGTTGGTCTTCTTGAGCGCCGAGACCTCGACGGCGAGCACGTCGCCGCCATAGCCCTCGAGCGCGACGTCGTGCTGCAGCAGGTCGAGGCGGACCTTGTCCGGGTTGCCGCCGGGCTTGTCGATCTTGTTGATCGCCACGATCAGCGGCACCTCGGCCGCCTTGGCGTGGCTGATCGCCTCGATCGTCTGCGGCTGAATGCCGTCGTCGGCGGCCACGACCAGGACGACGATGTCCGTGACCGAGGCGCCGCGCGCGCGCATCGCGGTGAAGGCCTCGTGGCCGGGCGTGTCGAGGAAGGTGATGCGCCGGCCGGCCTTGGTCTCGATCTGGTAGGCGCCGATGTGCTGCGTGATGCCGCCGGCCTCGTGCGCGGCGACGTCGGTCTGGCGCAGCGCGTCGAGCAGCGACGTCTTGCCGTGGTCGACATGGCCCATGATCGTCACGACGGGCGCGCGCGGCAGCGCCGCGTCGTCGCTGTCGTCTCCCATGCCGATGCCGATCTCGACGTCGGACTCCGCGACGCGCTTGAACTTGTGGCCGAACTCGCCGACCACGATCTCCGCCGTGTCGGCGTCGATCGTCTGGTTGATGGTTGCCATGACGCCCATCTTCATGAGCGTCTTCACGACGTCGGCGCCGCGCTCGGCCATGCGGTTGGCGAGCTCCTGCACCGTGATCGCCTCGGGGATGACGACCTCGCGCACGATCTTGGCCTGCGCCAGGCCGCTGCCGGACATGCCCTGGCGGTCCTTGGCGGCGCGCCGCTTGATCGCGGCGAGCGAGCGGGCGCGGAACTGGTTGTCGTCGGACAGCGCCTGCTGCAGGGACACCTTGCCCATCGGGCGGCGCTTGTCGTCGGTGCGCTTGAGGCCGAGCGTCGGCTTGCGCGGCGGGATGACCGGCATGCCCGGGCGGCGCGGACGCGGCTTGTCGTCCTCCTCCTCGGCCGGGGGGGCGCCCGCGGTGCCGAGCTTGGCGACGGCGGCCTTGGCGGTCGCGTCGGCCGTCCTGCGGCGCTGCGCGTCCTCCTCGGTCTGCTTGCGGCGCGCCTCTTCCTCGGCCTTGCGCTTCTCGTCCTCGGCCTTGGCGCGCAGCGCGGCCTCGACCCGCTGGCGGTCCTCGTCCTCGGCCCGGCGGCGCGCCTCGTCCTCGGCGCGGCGGCGCGCCTCCTCGTCGGCGGCGCGCGAGGACTCGGTGTCCTCGCGGCGGCGGAGTTCCTCGACGCGCTGCTGCTGCTGCTGCGTCTTGAGCGCGCGCTGGCGCGCGGCGCGCTCCTCCTCGGTGAGGACGCGCAGCACGGCGGGCTTGCCCGGCATGACGGGGCGCGGCGGCGGGATGGGCCCGGAGGGCGCCGGCGCGACGGGCCGCGGCGCGGGCGCCGCTGCGACGGGGGCCGGGGCGGCTGGCGCGGGGGCCGGTGCCGGCGCGGGAGCTGCTGGCGCGGGAGCGGGCGCGGCGACGGGCGCGGCCGCGGGGGCCGCTGCGACCGGTGCCGGTGCTGGCGCCGGTGCCGGTGCTGGGGTCGGCGCTGGTGCCGGCGCGGGCGCGGCAGGCGGCTCGACCCGCGCCGCGGGCGTGGTGGCCGGGATGATGCGCTTCTTCTTCACCTCGACCTGCACGGTCTTGGTGCGCCCGTGCGGGAAGCTCTGGCGCACCTGACCGGCATCGCCGGCGCCGCCACGCAGCTCCAGGCGCGTGCCTGGCCTGGCGAGGCCAAGGCGCTTCTTGCTGTCGGGTTCCTTGCTGTCGGTCATCGTCGGTCCGATCGGGTCTGTGTTCTTCGGTTTCGGTGGATCAGTGGGCAGTCGCGGCGGGGCCGCGGAATCCGGCGAGGCGGGCATGCTCGGCGGCGAGGCGCGCGGCCCAGCCCCGGTCGACGATGCCCGCGTGGACGAGGACGTCGCGCCCGAAGGCCTGGCCGAGCTCGTCGCGCGTGAGCAGCGCCAGGCGCGGGATGTCGGGCCCGGCGAGGCGCGCGTCCTCGGAGGGGCTTGCGTCGGCGGCGGAGACGATCGCCACGAGCGTGCCGCGGCCCAGCGCCGCGCGCGTCTTCTCGAAGCCGGCGACCGCCGCGCCCGCGCGCCGCGCGAGGCCGAGCCAGTCGACGATGCGCCGCGCCAGCGCCGCCTCGACGCGGTCGGCGAGGTCCGGCGCGACGCGCAGCTTCTGGCGCGCGGCGCGGGAGAACGCGCTGCGCTCGACCGCGGTGGCGACCGCCGCGCGCGTCGCGCTGGTCCACAGGCCGCGGCCCGGCAGGGTCCCGGCGATGTCGGGGACCAGGCCCAGCTCGGGGTCGGGCGCGGCCACGAAGCGCAGCATCGCCTCGCGCGGGCGCACCTCGCCGGTGGCGAGGCAGCGGCGCTCGCCCTCGGCCATCG
>CANMWW010000350.1 GCA_947500965.1 Alphaproteobacteria bacterium | reverse complement strand
CCGCTGCCACGCTGGCGAAGGTGCTGCTGCGCGCCGGCGTCGGCGGGCAGGAGCAGGGCAGCCAGAAGGAGCGTCGTGCCGGCGATGGACGCCGGGCGCTTGGCTGCGGTGAAGGGGATGGCGCGAGGTTTCCGCATGTCGTCCGGAAGGTTAGCCACCCCCTCGCGGTGCCACAATGGCCGTCCGTCCGGGCTGGAGCACGGCGAGACTAGGCGGGGGATCTTGGCGAATCCTTGGCGGCGGCGCGGAGAATCCGGCCGATCGGGCCGAGGAAGTTGCCGTTCGTGGCGATGACGTTGCCCGTCTTGATGGCGTTCTGGCGGCCGTCGATGTCCTCGACGAAGCCGCCGGCCTCGCGGACGAGCAAGGCGCCCGCGGCGATGTCCCACGGGCTGAGGCCGTACTCGAAGAAGCCGTCGAGGCGGCCTGCCGCCACGTAGGCGAGGTCGAGCGCGGCCGCGCCCATGCGGCGAACGCCGGCCGTGCGCGCCATGACGGCCGCGAGCTGGCGCAGGTAGGCCGGGTGGTCGCCGCGCGTCTGGAAGGGGATGCCCGTGCCGACCAGCGCCTCGCCCAGGTTCGCGCGTCCGGAGACGCGCAGGCGGCGATCGTTCAGGAACGCGCCATGGCCGCGCTCGGCCCAGTACATCTCGTCCTGCACCGGGTTGTAGACGAGGCCGGCGACGATGTCCCCGCCGCGCTCGAGGGCGACCGAGATCGCGAATTGCGGGATCGAGTGCAGGAAGTTGGTCGTGCCGTCGAGCGGGTCGATGATCCAGCGATGGACGCCGTCGCCCGCGATCTCGCCGCCTTCCTCCATCAGGAAGCCGTAGCCGGGGCGCGCGCGCTGCAGTTCCTCGCGCAGCGTCTGCTCGGCCCGCCGGTCGGCGGCGGAGACGAAGTCGCCGGGGCCCTTCACGGACACCTGGAGGTTCTCGACCTCGCCGAAGTCGCGCACGAGCGCGCGGCCCGCCTTGCGGGCGGCGCGGTCCATGACGGTGTAGAGCGCGGAGCGGGCTGCCATGCCGGTTCAGACGGCCATCGTCGCGGGATGGACCTGCATCAGTCCTTCGCGCGCTCGAGGTAGGTGCGCTCCTCGATGTTCACCACGATGCGCGTGCCTGCCGCGATGAAGGGCGGGACCATGATCTTCGCGCCGTTGTCGAGCACGGCGGGCTTGTAGGAGGAGGAGGCCGTCTGGCCCTTCACGACGGCGTCGGCCTCGACCACGGTGCAGACCGTGCTCTGCGGCAGCGTGACGCCCACGACCTCGCTCTCGATCAGGTTGACGGTGCAGACCATGTTGTCGGTCAGGAAGTCCGCGGCCTCGCCGATGAGGTCGCGGTTGACCGTCGTCTGCTCGAAGCTCTCCTGGTCCATGAAGGTATAGGCGTCGCCGTCGTTGAAGAGGTACTGCATCTCCTTCTCGTCGGCGCGCAGCTGCTCGACGGTCTCGTCCGCGCGCAGCTTGATGTTGGTCTTCGTGCCGGTGCGCGCGTCGCGCATCTCGACCTGGTTGAAGGCCGAGCCCTTCCCGGGGCTGACCACGTTGTGCTTCACGACGCGCCAGATCTTGCCGTCGTACTCGATGATGTTGCCGGCGCGCACGGCACTGCCGATGATTTTCATGGCTCGTTTTCTTCGGGTCTGGGGGAAAGGGCGCGCGGAACCTAACAGGGCGGTCCCGGCGCTTCAACCGATCAAGGACGGCGCGCCGGTCAGGCCGGCAGCGCGTCCCAGCCCATGCGCGCGCGCCAGTCCACCGGCAGGTTTCCGAAGCGCGACAGCCGCAGCTGCGAGAGGTCGGCGAAGTCGCAATGCCCCTGCAGAACGATCTGCGCGAGCGCGCGGCCGGTCGCGGGCGATAGGCCGAAGCCCACCGAGGACATGCTCGCGAAGACGACGTTGGACGGATCGGCGAGCCGGTCGAGGAGCGGCCGCCCGTCGGGCGTGTTCTCGACGACGCCGCCCCAGGAGCGGATGACGCGCACGTGGCCGAGCCGGGGGAAGAGCTCCGACAGGCGCCGCGCGAGGCTCGCCACCACCGGCGTGTTGACCGCGCGCGGCGTCGCCTCGCCGTCGATGTCGAGCCATTCATGCGGCCCGCCGCCATAGGCGAGGTTGCCGCGCAGCGTCTGCCGGCCGTAGAGGCCGTTGCCGTCGACGCCGCCATGCGCGATGGCGGGCAGGGGCTCGGTCACGATCATCTCGACGCGCGCGGGCGCGATCGGCACGCGGTGCCCGAGCGGCGCCATCAGGGCGGCGCCGTGCGGGCCGGCCGCGACGACGACGGCGTCGCAGCCGATCTCCCCCGCCGAGGTCTCGACCGCCACCGCGCGGCCGGCGCGCACGCGGATCGCGCGCACGGCGGTGTGCTGCAGCACGCGCCCGCCATGGCGCTCGACGGCCCAGGCATAGGCCTGGCTCGTGCGCTGCGGGTTGGCGTGGCCGCCGCAATGCCAGAAGAAGGCGCCGGCGACGTCGTCGCCCACCCAGGGCACGAGCTCGCGCAGCTGCGCGTGGTCGAGGCGCTCGATCCTGAAGCCCTGGCCGGCGGCGATGCCGCAGCCGACCTCGAGTCGCTCGAGCTGCGCCTTGTCGAGCGCGATGCGGATGCGGTTGGGGCGCCACTCCGTCGGATGACCCAGCAGTTCGTCCATCATCGGCCAGAGGCGCTGCTCCTCGCGGAAGAGCGGGGAATAGGCGTGGCTGCAGCCGCCGCCATTGCGGCCCGAAGCCTCCCAGCCGACGATCCCCTTCTCGACCACGGTGACGGCATGGCCCTCGCGCGCGAGCCAGAAGGCGGTCGAGAGGCCCGTCACGCCCCCGCCGACGACGACGATCACTTGTCCGAACTCCCCGCGCCAAGCCGCGCGCCGATGAACTCCGCCCCCTCGGGCACGGGCTCCCAGTGCGGGAGCCATTGGCCGGCGATGCCGAACCAGCCCGTCCAGTTGGCCGCGACCTCCGGGTCCTCCTCGAGCGCGGCCATCACCGAGAGCGGCAGCGGCCGCAGCGGCGGCCGGTGCGAGGCGAGCCCGACCTTCGCGCCGTCGCGCGACAGGATCGCGTGCACGCTCTCGCGGCAGCGGCGGCCCTGGCACGCGCCCATGCCGGCGCGCGTGAGCCGCTTGACGTGGTCCTGGTCGAGGCGCGGGATCGCGCCCAGGCCATCGCGCGGCCCTTCCGCGCCGAGGTAGCGGGGCGGGCGCAGCGCGCGCAGGTCGCCGGCGCGGACCTCCTCGCAGGCGCAGACCAGCGCGCCATCCGCGGCGGCCGCGTGCGCGATCCAGTCCGCGCGCATGGCGGGCCCGGTGCCCGCCGCGTCGCCGACGACGCGCAGGCCCGCGACGCTGGCCGCGCCGTCCTGGCCCAGCACCGGGACGAAGCCGCCGCGCGCGGCATCCCATGCGACGGCGCAGCCCGCCTGGTCGGGAAGCTCGACCATCGGCACCGCGTCGACGGCGAGCACGATGGTGTCGCAGGCGACCTCGTGCCTGCCGTCGCCGTCCTCCCACGCGATGCCCTCGACCTCGTCGCGCCCGAGGATGCGCAGCGCCACGGGCGACGCGACATGCGCGGCGAGCGCGATGCCCGCCGCGCGCGCGGCGCCCGCCACGCCGTCGGCGAGCGCGCCACCGCCGACGATGGCGACGCGGCGGCCGGTGAAGGCCGCGTAGAGGCGCAGCGCCGCGTCGAAGCCGCGCGCGCCCATCACGCCTGGCAGCGTCCAGCCGTCGAAGGGGATCGTGGCGTCGCGCGCGCCGGTGGCGATGGTCAGGCGCGCGAAGGCGACGAGCCAGGCTGCGCCGGCGTCGGCAAGGCCGAGGAGCGCATGGGGCTGGG
>CANMWW010000349.1 GCA_947500965.1 Alphaproteobacteria bacterium | reverse complement strand
GCCTGATGTCGACGTCTCCGAGGTCGAAGGGCGGCTCGCCCGCCTCCATCCATTCCGACAGCGCCTTGCCCGCGCCGCCAGCCGACTGGATGCCGATAGAGTTGAAGCCCGCGGCGACGTAGAAGTTGCGCAGCTCGGGCGCCTCGCCGAGCAGGTAGCGGTCGTCGGGCGTGAAGCTCTCCGGCCCGTTGAAGAAGGTGCGGATCCCGGCCTTGGCCAGCAGGGGCACGCGCGCGGCGGCCTTCTCGAGCTCGGGCGCCACGTGGTCCCAGTCGTCGGGCAGCGTGATGAACTCGCTGTCCTCGGGGATGCCATGCGTCGCCCAGGGCTTCGCCTTGGGCTCGAAGAACCCGACGAGCAGCTTGCCCGCGTCCTCCTTGTAGTAGGCGCATTCGTCGGGCACGCGCAGCACCGGCAGGTTGCGCGGGATGTCTGGATGCGCCTCGGTCACGACGTAGAAATGCTCGCAGGCGTGCAGCGGCACGTTGACGCCGGCCATGCGGCCGATCTCGCGCCCCCACATGCCGGCGCAGTTGACGACGTAGTCGGCCGCGATCGGCCCGCGCGAGGTCGAGACGCCCGTCACCCGGCCGCGGTCGCGCGCGATGCCGGTGACCGCGACGTTCTCGAAGATGCGCACGCCGCGCTGGCGCGCGCCCTTGGCGAGCGCCAGCGCGATGTTCGCGGGATCGGCGTGGCCGTCGGTCGGCAGGAACACGCCGCCCTTGACGCCATGCATCTCCGCCAGCGGGTGGTGCGCCGCGCATTGCGCGGGCGTGAGCATCCGCGCCTCGAGCCCGAAGGTCGCGGCCATCGAGGCGCCGCGCGCGAATTCCTCGAGCCGGTGCTCGCTGAGCGCGAGGCCGAGCGAGCCGTTGCGGCGGTATCCGATCGCGACGCCGGTCTCCGCCTCGAGCCCGTCATAGAGCTCGGCCGAGTACTTCGCGAGCCTGGTCAGGTTCAGCGTCGCGCGCAGCTGCCCGATCAGCCCCGCGGCGTGCCACGTCGTGCCGGAGGTCAGCCGCTTGCGCTCGAGCAGGACGACGTCGGTCCAGCCGAGCTTCGCCAGGTGGTAGGCCACCGAGCAGCCGACGGCGCCACCGCCGATGACGACGGCGCGGGCCTTGGTGGGGAAATCCGACATCGGTGGCTCCTGCTGCTGCGTCACGCCCCGGGGCGCTCGTTCGCCCGATCGTAGCTGAATTCGGGCATGACGAGCCCACCGAGGATAGCGGACCGCGGCCGCGCATGGCCGGGTTGCGCGCTGCCGGGTCGACAGGGGCGGCGGCGCGGCCCTAGCCTCGCGCCATGGCCAACGACACCTCGCCCCTCGCCGCCGCGACCGCGGCGCCCGCGCCCGCCGCCTCGTCGCATGCGCAGGCGCAGGGCGCGCATGCCGCCACCTTCGCGGTGGTCTTCTCGCTGTCGCTCTGCCACCTGCTGAACGACCTGATGCAGTCGATGCTGCCGGCGATCTATCCCGTGCTGAAGGACACGCACCGGCTGGATTTCGGGCAGATCGGCCTGATCACCCTCGCCTTCCAGTGCACGGCCTCGCTGTTCCAGCCCGTGGTCGGCATGGTCACGGACAGGCGGCCGATGCCCTATTCGCTGGCCGCGGGCATGGCCTCGACGCTGGTCGGCCTGCTGCTGCTCGCCCACGCGCCCGACTACGCGACGATCCTCGTCGCGGCATGCCTCGTGGGCCTCGGCTCCGCGGTCTTCCATCCCGAGGCCTCGCGCGTCGCGCGCCTCGCCTCCGGCGGCCGCCATGGCCTCGCGCAGTCGCTGTTCCAGGTCGGCGGCAACGCGGGCTCGGCCATCGGGCCGCTGCTCGCGGCGCTGGTCGTCGTCCCGAACGGCCAGCGCAGCGTCGCCTGGTTCTCCGCCGCGGCCTTCCTCGGCATGTCGGTGCTCGTGGGCGTCGGCAACTGGTACGCGCGCCATCGCCGCGCGCCGCGCGCCCAGGGCGCGCCCGTCGCGCGGCCACTCTCGGTGCAGCTCGCGGAACCGCACGTGGCGCTGGCGCTCGCCGTGCTCGTGACGCTGATCTTCTCGAAGACCTTCTACTCGGCGAGCCTCAACTCCTACTACACGTTCTACCTGATGGACCGCTTCGGGGCGGACGTGGAGACCGCGCAGTTCGCGCTCTTCGTCTTCCTCGCCTCGTCGCCGATCGGGGCGCTGCTGGGCGGCTGGCTCGGGGATCGCATCGGCCGCCTGCCGATCATCTGGGTGTCGATCCTCGGCGCGCTGCCCTTCTCGCTCGCGCTGCCGCATGTCGGCTTCGCCACGACGATCGTGCTGGCCTTCGTGATCGGCCTCGTCATGTCGTCGTCGTTCTCGGCGATCCTCGTCTACGCGCAGGACCTGCTGCCCGGTCGCGTCGGCCTCGTCGCCGGCGTCTTCTTCGGCTTCTCCTTCGGCCTCGGCGGCATCGGCGCCGCGGCGCTCGGAGAGCTCGCGGACCGCACGAGCCTCGACACGGTCTACGCGATCTGCGCGTTCCTGCCCGCGATCGGGCTGCTGACCGTCTTCCTGCCGCGGCAGGCCGGTCAGCGCTGAGCCGCGCGCAGCCAGCCGACCACGTCGCCCGCGCTGCGGTCGGGCGGGAAGACCGGGTAGAAGACCTTCTCGATCCGGCCCGCGGACAGCACCATCGTCAGCCGCTTGAGCAGCCGCGTGCCCGCGACCTCGAAGCAGGGCAGGCGCAGCGCGTCCGCGAGGCGGAACCGCGCGTCCGACAGGATCGCGAAGGGCAGGTGCAGGCGCGCGGCGAGCTCGGCCTGGTAGGCGGTGTCCTGGGAGGACAGGCCGAAGAGCGACGCGACGCCCAGCTCGCGCAGTTCGGCCGCGTGGTCGCGGAAGGCGCAGCTCTGCGGCGTGCAGCCGCGCGCGCCGGGGATCGCGTCCCAGCCGTCGGGCAGCGGGACGCCGGGGCGCCCGGTCATCGGGTAGACATAGACGACGGCGAGCCCGGGCAGGCCCGAGAGGTCGACCATGCGCCCGTCGGTCGCCGCGAGCTCGATCGCCGGCAGGCGCATGCCATGGAGATGCGCGGCGGCGCCGTCGTCCACGGGAACGGGCAGCTTGCTCCAGTCGACGTCGAGGAGATTGGTCATTGCGGCCTCCGCTTGCCTTGGGCCCCGTGTTTGGCAGCCTGATTGGCTCCATGTAAGATCCAATTCCATGGAGAAAAAAGGAACCAGCCTGCCGGACTGGTCCTCGCTCATGCCCGTGCGCGCGGGGGACGGGCCGCGCGGCGCCGCGCTCTACCGGGCGCTGCGGCGGATGATCGAGGGCGGGCAGGCGCCGCCCGGCGCGAAGCTGCCGCCCTCGCGCGTGCTCGCGGCGCAGGCCGGGATCGCGCGCAACGCCGTGGTCGCGGCGTTCGAGCAGCTCGTGGCGGAGGGCTATGTCGAGGCGCGCGTGGGCGCGGGCAGCTTCGTCGCCCGCGACGTCCCGCGCCTCGCGCCCGCGGCACCGAAGCCACTGGCCGGGCCCGCGCTGCTTCCGGTCCTGCCCGGCCGCCTCGGAAGCGCGATGGCCGACCCCCGCTCGTTCGACACGTTGCGCAAGCTCCTCGCGCGGCACCTTGCGCGCCCGACGGCGCGGCATCTCCACTATGGAGACCCGCGAGGCGCGAGGCCGCTGCGCGAGGCGATCGCAGGCTACCTGCGCAGCGCGCGCGCCGTGCGCGTGCATGCCGACCAGGTGATGGTCACCAGCGGCGCCCAGCAGGCGATCGACATCGTGGCGCGCGCGGCCCTCGCGCCCGGCGACGCCGCATGGATCGAGAACCCTGCCTATCCGATGGCGGCGGCGCTGCTGCGCGGCATCGGCGTGCGCTTGGTGCCGG
>CANMWW010000348.1 GCA_947500965.1 Alphaproteobacteria bacterium | reverse complement strand
CCGCGTCGGCGCGCGCGGCAGAGACGTCGAAGGCGGGAAGGCCCAGTTCCCCCGCCGGTATCTCCACGGCCGCCATGCTGCTTCCCCCCTTGCGCAAACACGAGCGAGGAGGGTCCCACCGCGGGCGGCCCGCGGTCAATTCGCCGCCGCGCCGCGCATGGCGCGCGCCGTATCCCCGCCATGCGCGGGGCGAGGTTGCGCGCGCGCGCGCGCCGGCCGATCCTGCGGCCGGATGATCTTCGCCTTCCCGACGCCGATGCCGCGCGCCGGCCTCCTCGGCCTGCTGCTCGCCATCGGCATGATCTGGGGCGGCACGTTCGGCCTCGCGCGGACCGGCGGCGAGGCCGGGATCCCCGCGCTCGGCTACGGCTTCTGGTTCGCCTTCGGCGTCGGCGCCGGGCTGCTTGCGCTCGGCCTCGCGCAGGGCTCGCGCCTGCCGCCGGGGCGGGGGCTGGCGCGCTTCGCGCTGATCGGCGGGCTCGGCAACGGCGCGATCCCGTCCCTGGTGATGTTCAGCTCGGTGCGCAACATCCCCACGGGCATCATGGCCGTGATCATCACGACCGGGCCGGTGATCACCTACGCCGCCGCGCTCGCCGCGCGCCACGAGCGCTTCTCGCCGATGCGCGCGCTGGGCACGCTGGCGGGGCTCGCCGGCGCGGCGCTCATCGTCGTGCCGCGCTCGAGCCTGCCGGACCCGTCGATGCTCGGCTGGGTGCTCTTCGCCTTCCTCACGCCCTTCGTGCACAGCGTCACGAGCGTCTACGTCGCGAGGGCGCGCCCGGCGGGCCTCGATTCCTGGATGAACGGCGCGCTGTTCCAGCTCGTCGCCGCGGCGATCATCCTTCCCTTCGCGATCGGCGCCGGGCAGTTCCACGTCCCCTTCACCGCGCAGTGGCAGGGCGAGGCGGCGCTGTGGCTCCACGTGCTGGGCGGCATCGCCAGCCAGTTCATCATGTTCGAGCTGCTGCGCCTGGCGGGTGCGGTCTTCCTCAGCCAGGTCTCCTACATCGTCACGCTGTCCGGCATGTTCTGGGGCTGGCTGCTCTTCGCCGAGCGGCTGAGCGGCTGGGTCTGGCTGGCGGCGCTCGTGATCGCCGCGGGCGTGCTGATGGTGACGCGCGGGAACCAGCGCGGCCGATAGGTCCGGCAGCGCACGGCCTGCGTACATGTCCTCGTCATCACGGAGGGACGGTCGGATGAGCGGAACGGTGGCGATCATCGGCGCGGGGATCGCGGGCCTCGCGGCCGCGCGCGTGCTGCGCGAGGCGGGCCATGCCTGCACCCTGTTCGACAAGAGCCGGGGCCTCGGCGGGCGCATGGCGACGCGCCGCGTCGAGGCGATGCAGTTCGACCATGGCGCGCAGTACTTCACCGCCCGCGGCCCGCGCTTCCGCGCCGTCGTCGAGGACTGGCGCGCGCGCGGCAAGGCGGCGCCGTGGTTCGAGGACGCGCATGTCGGCGTGCCCGGCATGAGCGCGCCCGCGCGCCTGCTGCTCGACGGCGAGGCCGTGGCGACGGGCGCGACGGTGGCGGCGCTGCGCCGCGACGCGGGCGGCTGGACCGTGTGCGACGCCGCCGGGCCCGTGGACACCCCGGCCAATGGCAGCTTCGGCGCGGTGGTGCTTGCGGTGCCGGCGCCACAGGCGATCCCGATCGCGGCCAGCGCGGGCGTCGACTTCCCCGCCCTTGCCGGCGTGCGCTACGCCCCGTGCTGGGCGCTGATGGCTGCCTTCGCCGCGCCCGCCGGGGTCGCTGGCGACCGGATCCGCGCCGAGGGCGCCGACCTTTCATGGATCGCGCGCGACGCGAGCAAGCCGGGGCGTGGCGGCGCGGTCGACACGGTCGTGGCCCATGCCTCGCCCGAGTGGTCGCGACGCCACCTGGAGCTTGGCGCCGACGACGTCCGCCAGCGCATGCTCGCGCTGCTCGCCGACGCGACCGGCAACCGGGCGGCTCCGGTCTTCGCCGCGGCCCATCGCTGGCGCTACGCGCTGGTGGAGCAGGCGGCGGGTGCGCCCTTCCTGTGGGACGCGCAGGCGCGCATCGGCGCCTGCGGCGACTGGTGCCTGGGCCCGCGCGTCGAGGCCGCCTTCGACAGCGGCGAGGCGCTCGCCGCCGCGGTCGCGGCGGGCTGAGCCGCGCGCCTCAGGCCTTCGCCGCGCCCTGGTCGTGGGCGCGGATGAAGGCCGCCACCTCGGGCATGATCGTCGAGCGCCAGCGGCTGCCGTTGAAGATGCCGTAGTGGCCGACGCCCTTGGCGAAGAGGTGCCCGTGCATCTCCGGAGCCAGGCTGGCGCAGAGCCCGTGCGCCGCGCGCGTCTGGCCCGGGCCGGAGATGTCGTCGAACTCGCCCTCGACCGTCATCAGCGCCGTGCGCGTGATCGCCTTCGGGTCGACCTTGCGGCCACGCGAGACCCACAGGCCGCGCGGCAGGAGGTGCCGCTGGAAGGCGACGTCGATGGTCTGCAGGTAGAACTCCGCGGTCAGGTCCATGACCGCGAGGTACTCGTCGTAGAACCTGCGATGCGCCTGCGCGCTCTCGCCGTCGCCGCGCACGAGGTGCTGGAAGTGCTTGAGCGTCGAGCCGAAATGGCGGTCGGCGTTCATGCTCATGAAGCCGGTGAGCTGCATGAAGCCCGGGTAGACGTGCCGGCCCGCGCCGCGATGGCCGATCGGCACGGTGGAGAGCACGGAGCGCTCGAACCACTTGAGCGAGCGCGACTGCGCGAGCTTGTTCGGCTTGGTCGGGCTCATGCGCGTGTCGATCGGGCCGCCCATCAGCGTCATGCTCGCCGGCGCGGCGGGATGGTCCCCGGCCGCCATGATGGAGGCGGCGGCCAGCGCGGGGACGGAGGGCTGGCACACCGCGACGACATGCGCGCCGGGACCGAGCTCGGCGAGGAAGTCGACGATGTAGTCGACGTAGTCGTCGAGGTCGAAGCGCCCGTCCTCGAGCGGAACCTCGCAGGCGTTGATCCAGTCGGTGATCGACACGTCGTGGCCCGGCAGGAGCGCCGCGACCGTGTCGCGCAGCAGCGTCGCGTAGTGGCCGGACATCGGCGCGACGACGAGCACGCGCGGCTCGTCCGCGCCCGCGCGCAGCTTGCGGAATCGGCGCAGCTCGGCGAAGGGCCTGCGCGCCACCACCTCCTCGCGCACCTCGACCGGCTCGCCGTCGACCACGACATGGCCGATGCCGAAGCGCGGCTTGCCGTGGCGGCGCGTCGCGCGCTCGAAGATCTCGCTGCCGGCGGCGATCGCGCGGCCCATGCGCGTGTACGACGCGGGCACGAGCGGATGGCTGAAGACATGGTTCAGCGTCTCCGCCATCAGGCGGGCAGGCGCGACCATGGCGCTGTGCAGGTCGTAGAAGTGGTAGAGCAAGTCGGCTCCTCCCCCGTGGCGGGACCGCGCGGACGATTGCAGGCTAGCGCCTAAATCCTAGCGCGGCGAGCTTGACGAAGCGTGAACGCACTTGGCTCACAGCGCGCGCCGCACCAGGCGCAGCGCCGCGTCGAGCGATGCGTCGGGGCCGAAGGTGCCGACGAAGCGGCCCTGCGCGTCCATGACGTAGACGAAGGCCGAGTGGTCGACGAGGTAGCCCGGGTTCGTGCGCGGGTCGCCCTGCACGCGGTAGTAGGCGCGCCAGGCCTTCGCCATCGCCGCGATCTCCGCCTCGCTGCCCGAGAGGCCGACGATGCGCGGCGAGAAATGCGCGACGTGGTCCTTGAGGACCGCGGGCGTGTCGCGCGCGGGATCCACGGTCACGAAGAGCGGCTGCAGCCGCGCCGCGTCGGGCCCGAGCGCGTCGAGCAGCTCGGCCATGCGCGCGAGCGCGGCGGGGCAGACGTCGGGGCAGTGGGTG
>CANMWW010000347.1 GCA_947500965.1 Alphaproteobacteria bacterium | reverse complement strand
TGCCTGCCTTCTCGAACTCGCGCAGCAGCTCCTGCTGCTTCTTGGTCAGGTTCACCGGCGTCTCGATCACCGTCTCGACGAAGAGGTCGCCGCGCTGCTGGCTGCGCAGCACGGCCATGCCCTTGCCGCGCAGGCGGAAGGCCTGGCTCGACTGGGTGCCGGCCGGGATGTTGACCCGCGAGCGCGAGCCGTCGATCGAGGGCACCTCGATGGCGCCGCCCAGCGCGGCCGTCGTCATCGGGATCGGCACGCGCACGTGCAGGTCGTTGCCGTCGCGCCGGAAGAGGCTGTGCGCCGACACCGACAGGAAGATGTAGAGGTCGCCCGTCGGTCCGCCGCGCGAGCCGGCCTCGCCCTCGCCCGCCAGCCGGATGCGCGTGCCGTCGTCGACGCCGGCCGGGATGGAGACGCTGAGGCTGCGCTCGCGGCGCACGCGTCCCTCGCCCGAGCAGGCGCGGCAGGGCTTGTCGATGGTCTGGCCGCGGCCCGCGCAGGTCGGGCAGCCGCGCTCGACGGTGAAGAAGCCCTGCTGGCTGCGGACCTTGCCGTGGCCGCGGCAGGTCGTGCAGGTGACGGGCTTGGCGCCCTTCTCCGCGCCGCTGCCGCTGCAGGCCTCGCAGGCGCCGAGGCTCGCGACGCGGATCGTGGACTGCTTGCCGCGATGCGCGTCCTCGAGCGTGATCTCCATGTTGTAGCGCAGGTCGGCGCCGCGGCCCGCGCCGCCGCCGCCGCGCCGGCCGCCCATGAACTCGCCGAACATCTCGTCGAAGATGTCGGCGAAGCCGCCGCCGCCGCCGAAGTTGAACTCGAAGCCCCCATTGCCGCCGGGCCGCGCGCCGCCGCCCTGCTCGAAGGCCGCGTGGCCGAGGCGGTCATAGGCGGCGCGCTTCTGCTCGTCCTTCAGGACGTCGTAGGCCTCGTTGACCTCGCGGAACTTCTGCTCCGCGGATGCGTCGCCCGGGTTGCGGTCCGGGTGGTGCTGCATCGCGAGCTTGCGGAAGGCCTTCTTGAGGTCGTCCGCGCCCGCATCCTTCGCGACGCCGAGCACCTCGTAGAAATCGCGTTTGGCCATCTTCGTCCCGGTCGCGTGTGCCTTGGTCCCTCAATGCGAGCGGCGCGAGAGCCTTCGCTGTCGC
The DNA here is from genome assembly GCA_947500965.1 of Alphaproteobacteria bacterium. Lineage (GTDB taxonomy): Bacteria > Pseudomonadota > Alphaproteobacteria > CACIAM-22H2 > CACIAM-22H2 > CAIOSQ01. Next base: position 2,735 of record CANMWW010000347.1, on the reverse strand, counting down.
GCCGCCGCTGCCTCTTTCTCCGGACGGTCCGCCGGTCAGTTCGGCTTGCGCCCGCCCTTCTTGTCGTCGACTTCCTCGAAGGTGGCGTCCACCACCTTCTCGTCGGGCTGGGGCTTCGCGCCGGCCTCGGGACCGGCCGTGCCCGCTGCCTCGGCCTGGCTCGCCTTGTACATCGCCTCGCCGAGCTTCATCGCCGACTGGAGCACGGCCTGGGTCTTGGCCTGGATGGCATCGGCGTCCTCGCCCGCGACGACTTCCTTGAGCGCCGCGATGTCGGCCTCGACGGCGGACTTCTCGGAGGGCGAGAGCTTCTCGCCATGCTCCTTGAGGTTCTTATCGGTGTCGTGGATCGCCGCGTCGGCGCGGTTGCGCGCCTCGACGAGCTCGCGCTTGCGCTTGTCGGCCGCCGCGTTCGCCTCCGCGTCCTTCACCATCTTGTCGATGTCGGCGTCGCTGAGGCCGCCGGAGGCCTGGATCTTGATCTGCTGCTCCTTGCCCGTGCCCTTGTCCTTGGCGCTGACATTCACGATGCCGTTGGCGTCGATGTCGAAGGTGACCTCGATCTGCGGCATGCCGCGCGGGGCGGGCGGGATGCCCACGAGGTCGAACTGGCCGAGGCTCTTGTTGTCCGCGGCCATCTCGCGCTCGCCCTGGAAGACGCGGATGGTGACCGCGGGCTGCGCGTCCTCGGCGGTCGAGAAGACCTGGGACTTGCGCGTCGGGATGGTCGTGTTGCGGTCGATCAGGCGCGTGAACACGCCGCCCAGCGTCTCGATGCCGAGCGAGAGCGGGGTCACGTCGAGGAGGAGGACGTCCTTGACCTCGCCCTTGAGCACGCCGGCCTGGATCGCCGCGCCGATCGCGACGACCTCGTCCGGGTTGACGCCGCGATGCGGCTCGCGCCCGAAGAACTGCTTCACCGTCTCGATGACCTTGGGCATGCGCGTCATGCCGCCGACGAGCACGACCTCGTCGATCTCGGACGCCTTGAGGTTGGCGTCCTTGAGCGCCGCGCGGCAGGGCTCGACCGTCTTCTGGATCAGGTGGTCGACCAGGCTCTCGAGCTTCGCGCGGGTCAGCTTGATGTTGAGGTGCTTCGGCCCGGTCGCGTCGGCGGTGATGAAGGGCAGGTTCACCTCGGTCTGGACCGCGGAGCTGAGCTCGATCTTCGCCTTCTCGGCGGCCTCCTTGAGGCGCTGGAGGGCGAGGCGGTCGCCGCGCAGGTCGATGCCCTGCTCCTTCCTGAACTCCGCCGCGAGGTAGTCGATGACCGCGATGTCGAAGTCCTCGCCGCCGAGGAACGTGTCGCCGTTGGTCGACTTCACCTCGAAGACGCCGTCGCCGATCTCCAGCACGGAGACGTCGAAGGTGCCGCCGCCGAGGTCGTAGACCGCGATCGTGCCGGACTTCTTCTTCTCGAGGCCGTAGGCGAGCGCCGCCGCGGTCGGCTCGTTGATGATGCGCAGCACCTCGAGGCCGGCGATCTTGCCGGCGTCCTTGGTGGCCTGGCGCTGGGCGTCGTTGAAGTAGGCGGGGACGGTGATGACCGCCTGGGTGACGGTCTCGCCGAGATAGGCCTCGGCGGTCTCCTTCATCTTCTGGAGCGTGAAGGCAGAGACCTGGGAGGGGGCGTAGCGCTGGCCGCGCGCCTCGACCCAGGCGTCGCCATTGTCGGCCTTGGCGATCTTGTAGGGGACGAGGCCCTTGTCCTTGGAGACCATCGGGTCGTCGAAGCGCCGGCCGATCAGGCGCTTGATGGCGAAGAGCGTGTTCTCGGGGTTGGTCACTGCCTGGCGCTTCGCCGCCTGGCCGACCAGCCGCTCGCCGTTCTCGGCGAAGGCGACGATCGACGGCGTCGTGTTGGCGCCCTCGGCGTTGGGGATGACCTTGGGCTGCGCGCCTTCCATGACGGCGACGCAGGAATTCGTGGTGCCGAGATCTATGCCGATGACCTTGCTCATGAGCCTCGTCCTTCCTTGTGCGGCGGGTCACATGCCGGGGCCCCGCTCGGGCACCCCGGCCCTGACCCCCGGAAAGCCGCGATCCGGCGCGCATCCAGCGCGACGACCGCAGCGAGGGTGGGGGTTTCGCGCGTATATAGGAGCCACCCCCATGGGCCGCAACAGCGCCAGGCATGACGGGCGCCGAAAAGAATCAGTTTTAGTCAATTGAATCTTCACCCTTGCGTTGCGCATCCCTTGACTCCTTGCTGGCAGGGGCATTTATTCGACACCATCCAGTAGGAGGTCTTCGTCAGGTCGACAGAAAGTCGATGGAAGGACGATAAAAATGAATACACCCCGCCTCTCCGACATCATGCCCGCGACCGCGTTGAGCAACGCGCCCGCCGGCATGAAGCCGACATCCCCCGCCGAGCGGCCCCAGGTTCCCGCCACGCGTGAATCGTCGCAGGGCGGCTCCGGTGTCCCCGATGGCGCCCGCCGTCGCGTCGACGAGGAACGCCAGCGCATCGACCCGTTCAGCAGCGCGGACGAGAACGCAAGCCGCGCCGAGGCGAAGGCCCGCGTGGAACCGCGCATCGGCAAGCGCATCGGGTATTTCGACGGGTCGACCATCATTTTCGTAGACCTCGTGGACCAGAAGACCCAGCGCGAGCTCTTCAGGATCTTCGGACCGAGCCAGCCGCCCAAGGGCGACCCGAAGGATCCCGAGGAAGCCAGCCGCGCCTACGAGACGGCCTCGGGGAACCGGAGCCGCGAGCAGTCGACCGGGCT
>CANMWW010000346.1 GCA_947500965.1 Alphaproteobacteria bacterium | reverse complement strand
TTGGTCATGTCGCTCGGCTCCATGGATCGGCGCAGCGCCCTTCCGCGGGCGCGCGCCGCGGGCGCGAGGAGGATACGGGAGGGAAAGTGGGGCGACCGACGGGGCTCGAACCCGCGACAACCGGTACCACAAACCGGTGCTCTACCAGCTGAGCTACGGCCGCCACCGAGAGACGCGGATTTACGCCCTCCTCCCGCGAGGGTCAAGCCGCGGCGCGCCGTGGCGCTTGGATGCGGCGGCGGCGCTTGTATAGTCCCGCCCGCTTCAGACAGGCCGGCCGTCCGCCGCAGGAGAGTTCGATGTCCCTCGCCCTCGCCGCCCGCATGGGCTCCCTCGGAACCGAGACCGCCTTCGAGGTCCTCGCCCGCGCCAAGGCGCTCGAGGCCCAAGGCCGCTCGATCATCAACCTCGGCATCGGCCAGCCCGACTTCCGCACGCCCGACCACATCGTCGAGGCCGGCATCAAGGCGCTGCGCGACGGCCACCACGGCTACACGCCCGCCAACGGCATCCTGCCGCTGCGCGAGGCGGTCGCGCGGGACATCCATCGCCGCCTGAAGGTCGAGGTCTCGCCCGCGAACGTGCTCGTGGTGCCGGGCGGCAAGGTCACGATGTTCTTCGCCATCGTGATGTTCGGCGAGCCCGGCGCGGAGATCATCTACCCGAACCCCGGCTTCCCGATCTACGAGAGCGTCATCCGGTTCTCCGGCGCGACGCCGGTGCCGATGCCGCTGAAGGAGGACAAGGGCTTCGCCTTCGACGCCGACGAGGTGCTGTCCCTGGTCACGCCGCGCACGCGGCTGCTGATCGTCAACTCGCCCGCCAACCCCACCGGCGGCACCGTGCCGCGCGAGCAGTTCGACAGGCTGGTGAAGGGCCTCGAGCGCCATCCGCAGGTGGCGATCATGTCGGACGAGATCTACGGCCAGATGCTCTATGACGGGCGCGAGCATGTCTCGCTGCTGTCCTACCCGAGCATCCGCGACCGCCTGATCCTGCTGGACGGCTGGTCGAAGACCTACGCGATGACCGGCTGGCGCCTCGGCTACTCGGTCTGGCCGGAGACGCTCGTCGCGCAGGCAGAGCGCCTGGCGATCAACTGCCATTCCTGCGTCAACGCCTCGGCCCAGTATGCCGGCCTCGCCGCGCTCGACGGGCCGCAGGACGCGGTCCACGACATGGTCGCGGCCTTCGCGACGCGCCGGAAGGTGATCGTGCGCGCGCTCAACCAGCTGCCGGGCGTGACCTGCGTCGAGCCGGGCGGCGCGTTCTACGCCTTCCCCAACGTCTCCGGGACCGGGCTCGGCAGCCGCGAGTTCCAGGACGTGATGCTCAACGAGGCTGGCGTCGCCGCGCTCTCGGGCACGGCCTTCGGCGCCCATGGCGAGGGCTACCTGCGCTTTTCCTACGCGAACTCGGTGGAGAACATCGAGGAGGCGATGCGGCGCATCGGCAAGCTCCTGACCGAGCGCACGAACAAGAGGCAGTAATCTGCCTCATTTATAGGCATTCAGTGCAGTAGCCGGGCAAGGCGGCGGGGCCAGCCCCCCGCCCCCGGCGGATTCCCCAGAATGGCGGGGAGTCGCGCGCGCCCGCGGAGTTGGCACGTCCCCTGCTAATGGCAGGCCCGAGCGGCAGCCGTCCCGCGCGCATGGCGCGCGCCGGGCCGGCGCCACCAACGCAGGCGCGCGAGGCGATGAAGAAGATCGAGGCCATCATCAAGCCCTTCAAGCTCGACGAGGTGAAGGATGCCCTCCACGAGATCGGGTTGAAGGGCATCACGGTCGTCGAGGCCAAGGGCTTCGGCCGGCAGAAGGGCCACACCGAGCTCTATCGCGGCGCGGAATACGTCGTCGACTTCCTGCCGAAGGTGAAGATCGAGGTCGTGATCGAGGACGCGCTCGTCGAGCGCGCGATCGAGGCGATCCAGAAGGCCGCGCATACCGGCCGCATCGGCGACGGCAAGATCTTCGTCACCAACGTCGAGGAGGCCATCCGCATCCGCACCGGCGAGCGCGGCACCGACGCGATCTGAACTGACGGCGCGCGGCCGGTCGCCGCGCGCACCCATGAGGTTCGAACGCCGCGCGGTGACGGCGCCGGGCCCCGACGGCGATCACCGCACACAAGGCAAGCTCCAGGAAGAGGAAAGAGACATGGCGAACGCAGACGTCAAGAAGGTCCTGCAGATGATCAAGGAGAAGGACATCAAGTATGTCGATCTCCGCTTCACGGACCCCCGCGGCAAGTGGCAGCACCTCGCCCACGCGGTCGAGACGATCAACGAGGACGTCTTCGAGGAAGGGCTGATGTTCGACGGCTCGTCGATCGCCGGCTGGAAGGCGATCAACGAGTCCGACATGGTGCTCATCCCCGACGCCAAGTCCGCCGTCATCGATCCGTTCGCGGCCCAGTCGTCGCTGATCCTGTTCTGCGACGTCTACGAGCCCGGCACCGGCCAGCCCTACAACCGCGACCCGCGCTCGATCGCCAAGAAGGCAGAGGCCTACCTCGCCTCCTCCGGCGTCGGCGACACCGCCTTCTTCGGCCCCGAGATCGAGTTCTTCGTGTTCGACGACGTCCGCTACAAGGTGTCGATGAACACGGTGATGCACACGATCGACAGCGAGGAAGGCCCCTACGTCACCGACCGCAAGTACCCCGACGGCAACATGGGCCATCGCCCGCCGGTCAAGGGAGGCTACTTCCCCGTGCCGCCGGTCGACAGCGCCTCGGACCTGCGCGCCGAGATGCTGACGGTCATGAAGGACATGGGCCTGCAGATCGAGAAGCACCACCACGAGGTCGCGCCGTCGCAGCACGAGCTCGGCAACGTCTACTCGACCCTGGTGACCGCGGCCGACGGCGTGCAGATCTACAAGTACGTCGTGCACAACGTCGCCCACCAGTACGGCAAGACGGCGACCTTCATGCCGAAGCCGATCAAGGGCGACAACGGCTCGGGCATGCACGTGCACCAGTCGATCTGGAAGTCGGGCAAGCCGCTCTTCGCGGGCAACGGCTACGCCGACCTGTCCGAGACGGCGCTCTACTACATCGGCGGCATCATCAAGCACGCGAAGGCGATCAACGCCTTCACGAACCCGCTGACCAACTCCTACAAGCGCCTCATCCCGGGCTTCGAGGCGCCGGTGCTGCTCGCCTACTCGGCGCGCAACCGCTCGGCGTCCTGCCGCATCCCGTTCGTCGCCTCGCCGAAGGGCAAGCGCGTCGAGGTGCGCTTCCCGGATCCGGGCGCGAACCCGTACCTGGGCTTCGCCGCGATGATGATGGCCGGCCTGGACGGCATCAAGAACAAGATCCATCCGGGCGACCCGATGGACAAGAACCTCTACGACCTCCCGCCCGCGGAGCTGAAGCAGGTCCCGCAGGTCTGCGGCTCGCTGCGCGAGGCGCTGGAGAACCTCGAGAAGGACCACAAGTTCCTGCTCGCCGGCGACGTGTTCACCCAGGACATGATCGAGGCGTACATGGAGCTGAAGTGGGAGGAGGTCTACAACTTCGAGCACACGCCGCACCCGCTCGAGTACGCGATGTACTACTCGGTCTGACGCCTCCGGCGGACGACGACACGGGAGGGCCGCGCCGCGAGGCGCGGCCCTTTCGCTTTTCCGGCTCAGCCGCCCTCGCGCAGCCGGGCGCGACGGAAGGTGTAGAGCCCGGCGGACACGACGACCGCCGCGCCGCCGATCGTCCAGGGATCGGGCACGTCGCCGAAGAAGAGCCAGCCGAGCACGGCGGCGTAGACGAGCAGCAGGTAGTTGAAGGGCTGCAGCGTCGAGGCCGGCGCGAGGTTGAAGGCCTGCGAGTAGACGATGTGGCCGACGCCGCCGACGATCGCCGCGGCGACGAGCAGCGC
>CANMWW010000345.1 GCA_947500965.1 Alphaproteobacteria bacterium | reverse complement strand
GATGTCTCCGGCTCGATGTAGCTGTCCGTGCCGATGGACACGGATGTCGCGACGAACTGGCCGTCGCCCAGCAGCCAGAGATGGCTAAGCGATGCCTCGTGGCCACCAAAGGCGTTGTACGATTCCTGCGCCGCCTTGCGCGTCGCGGCCAGGCTGGCGCCAAGGCGATGCGAAGGCGCGAAGGACCAGGCTCCGCCTAGCTCGAAGTCGTAGCGGCCGCCGCTTCGCGCCGGCGCAGTGGCCGCGGAGGACGTTGCCTGGAACGTCTGTGTCTGCGCCCATGCGGATGCGTACAGGTCCACGGACCGCACGGGCGACCAGTCGACACGCAGCTTCGTCCCCGACGAATAGAGATAGGGTTGGTAGTCGAGCCTGACCCGCGAATGGGTCAGCAGTGGCGAGATGGAAAGGCCGTCGGCGAGCTTGAGCGAAGCCCCGCCCTCCAGGTTCAGGGCGCCGAGGTCCTGAGTGTCGATCTCTACCTGGTTCGCGGTGTAGCCGACCGCGTTGAAGACGAGCTCGTGCTCGTCCTGGTGGCCGAGGTCGTGGCGTATCCCGATCGTGCCGAGCAGGAGCTGGCCGATGTCGCTCTTCCGGTGGGGAGTCGCCGCGAAGGGAAGGTCGCCGACGAAGTTCATCTTCTCGCGCGGGAAGGCGTTCCGGTTGCTGTTGTATTCGAGGCCGGTCCCGAGCGAGTAGGTGACGCGCGTCGTCTTGCTGCGCCTGGCGATCTCGTCGAGGTACCGCCTGGCCTCGGCGCGCGATTCCGGCGTCAGCTGGCCTGCGTCCAGCGCCCGCAGCTCGCGCTCGGCCTCCTGGATGTTGTCGAGCCTGAAGAGCACGATCGCGTAGAGGAGGCGGATCTCCGCGGTTGCGGGCGCGAGCAGCATGATGCGCTCGAGCGTCGTCACCGCGCTCTTGAGGTCGCCCTGGGCGACGCGCTGCTGCACGAAGCGGATGTTGAGCGCGACGTCGTCGGGGCTGCGCAGCAGTTCCTCGTAGGTCACCGGCGGCCCGGCAGGCATCGCACGCTGGCGGGACGACTCGAGGCCCTCGCCCTCGGTCCCTAGCTGCTGCTGGATGCGTTCCGGGGCGCGCTCGGGCTGGGATGGCTGCGCGTACGCCGCGAACGCATGAAGCGACAGGAGCAGAGCGATAGATGGCCCGAGCCTGCTGGTAGCGTGTTCCACGATGCGATCGTCCGGCCAGGAAACGGGGTGCGATGCGCGCACCGGGTTCCCTTTGGAGGATCGGGCTTCGCATCGCCGCGCGCAGGCTAACTTCGACCATTGCGGAGATATTTCGCCCTTCGCTGGCGCGTGACGCGTGCTGCAATTCCGCCGTCCGGATCGTGTCGTCCAGCCGCGATCCTGGGATCTTCGGCGACAGGCCAAATCCGATGTCCAGATTCGCAGCCCCCTTAGCCTTGTCCCTTGCGCTTTCGATGGTCGCCACCACCCCGTCCGGCGCCCAGCAGCCGGGCGATGGCCGCGTCGGTACCGCGGCGGCGGTGCGCGGGGCGGTGCAACTCGCGGCGCTCGGGCCTGCGCCGACCACGCTCGTGCGCCAGGTCGGGACGGTGGTAACGAGCGGATCGCCGCTCTTCCTCGGCGACGCGATCGAATCCGGGCCCGGGGCGGGATTGCAGATCCTGCTCGCGGACGAGACGGTATTCACGATCGGCCCCGATGCGCGCCTCACCATCGACGAGTTCGTCTACAGCCCCGCGGGCGGCGCCGGGCGCCTTACCGCGACGGTCGCGCGCGGCGCCTTCCGCATGATCAGCGGGAAGGTTGCCGCGGCTGGCCCCGATGCGATGCGCGTCAGGACCCCCGTCGCGACGATCGGGATCCGCGGCACGATCGTCGGTGGCGAGGTCAACCAGCGTGGCGAGACCTTCGTCGTCCTCCTCGGCCCGGGTACCCGCGCCATGGAAGAGGGCCAGCGCGTCGGTCGCATCGCCGTCTTCGCCAACGCGGCACCGCCGAGCCAGGCCGTGGAGATCACGCGCGCCGGATTCGGGACCACGGTCTCGGCGCCATCGATCGCGCCACCGCCGCCGGCGCGCATCGAACAGGCGCGCATCCAGCAGCTTGGCTCTTCGCTGCAGAGTCGCGGCGCGCCGCCGCCAGCTCCGGCCGCCCCGGCCGCGCAGCAGGGACAGGGGAGCGGCCAGGCCGCCGCACCTCAGCAGCAAGGCCAGGCCGCGCCCTCCCCGGCCGCGGGGGCCGGGCCGGCGCCAGCGCCCGGCTCCGAGCCGACGGCTGCCAGCGCGGCAGCCGCTGCGGCGATCGAGCCCGGCGCAGCGCCTCCGCCGCCACAGGCGGCACCTGCGCCGATCGTCCCGGCGCCCGCCGCTTTCGCGCCACCCGCGCCGCCGAACCTCGGCGCGATGGTCGTCGACCTCGGCTCAGCGATTCGCCTTGCGGTGCGGCAGGCAAACGAGCAGCAGTTGGCTCAGGGAGCCTCGACCGCCACGGCGACGAATACGACCTTCACCCTGCCTGAGATCGCGCGCCAGGCGCAGTTGAACGCGACGCTGCCGCAAAACGTCGTGCTGCCGCTCGCGATTCAGCTCGACTGGTCGAGCATAACCGACCTCGACCTACACATGACCGCCCCGGACGGCGCCTGGGGCAGGGCGCATGTCTTCTTCAACAATGTCGGCAGCTACAATTCCGCGCCCTTCATGCGCCTGGGCAGCGATCGACGGGGCGTGGGCGGATCCGAGGTCATCGCGATAAACGGCCTGACGACGACGAACCTCCCGGCCGACAGCGCGTACCGTGCCACGGTTCACAATTTCGGCGACCAGTCCGCCAGCGGCACGACGCTGTCGAGCCTCTCCAACGCGACCGTCAAGGTCGTGACCGGCGGCACGCTCGACGTGTCTGGCAACACGGGCGACCGGATCGCTGGCGGCACCGCGCGCGGCGTGTTCACGGTGCCGCAGGGCCAGGCCGGGAATGCATGGGTGGTGTTGGAGATCAACCCGCTCACACGGGCCGTGAAACCAGTCGGCACAATCACCAACATGCCCAATCCCGCCTCCGCGCCATGAGTGGCGCTTTTCCGTCTGCCGCGGGCGGCTGAGCCTTCTATGCGAAGCGGCGGCCGCGGTGCCTCGATGCGTCCACGCGTCTTCCGGCCCGGCGAGATCGTCTTCTTCGAGGGGATGCACGGGGAGGAGGCCTTCCTCCTGAAGGAAGGCGCGGTGGAGATCTTCCGTTCGTCCGATTCGGGAGAAGTCATCCTCGCCACGATCTCCCCAGGCGACATCTTCGGGGAGATGGCGCTCGTCGATTCCCGGCCGCGCTCGGCGAGCGCGCGATGCGTCGGGATCGTCGTGGCCACTCCGATACCGCGCCGGCTGCTCGAGCAGGAACTCGCACGCAGCCCGTTGATCGTCCGGACCCTCGTCGATCGCTACATCCGCATCATTCGTGACGCGAACCGTCGTCGGGAGGACTGAAATGACGCTTCGCAGGCTTGCCACCCTGCTGGTGCGCGGCATCCCGGTCATCGTGCCGAGCGTGCTGCTCGTCCTCGTCCTTGTCCTGCGCCAGGCCGATCCGGGCGACGTGCTCACGGACTTCCGCAACCGCGTCTTCGACCTCTACCAGCGCATCGAGCCCCGCGCCCAGTCGGACGCGCCCGTGCGGATCGTGGACATCGACGACGAGACGCTGGCGCGGCTTGGAATCCAGTGGCCGTGGCCGCGCACGATCCTCGCGCAGATGACGAAGTCGCTTGCCGATGCAGGCGCCGCCGCCATCGTCTTCGACGTGGTCTTCGCGGAGCCCGACCGGACGTCGCCGGCGAGCGCGTCGAGGATCTGGAGCCTTTCGGACGACGACGTGGAACTGCGCCGCATGCTCGAGGCCTT
>CANMWW010000344.1 GCA_947500965.1 Alphaproteobacteria bacterium | reverse complement strand
GCGGCGCGCCGCTCGACAGCAGCAGCCGCATGCGCCGCAGGGGCTCCGCCTCGGCGTCGGAGAGGTCGAGCAGACGGCGCAGCAGCGTCGGCACCAGGAAGGCGCTGGTGGCGCCGCGCCGCGCGATCTCCGCGGCCAGTTCCGGCGCCTTGTAGGGCGGCGGGAAGAGCACCACGGTGCCGCCGGAAAACAGCAGCGACATGGTGAAGGTGCGACCGCCGCCGAAATACATCGGCGTCGCGGAGACATAGGTCTCGCGCGCGTTGAGCCCCATGTCGATCCAGTGCGTCCAGAAGCGGCGCAGGAACTGCTGGTGCGTCACCACCGGCCCCTTGGGCCGGCCGGTCGTGCCGGAGGAGAGCGACAGCAGCAGCGGCGCGTCGCCGCGCGAAGGGAAGTCCATGTCGGCGCGCGCGCGCGCCACGTCGGCGTGGAAGGCGTCGTCGACAGGCACGCAGCGCAGCGCGCCGAGCGGCGCGGCGCCGGGCTCGACGAGGACGAGCCTGGCGCCGAAGCGCTCGGCGACGGCGCGCTGCTCCGGCTCGGTCCAGCGCCAGTCGAGCGGCAGCGCCACCGCGCCGCGGCGCGCGGCCATGTAGAGCGCGAGCAGGTGGTCGATCGAATCGCGCAGCGCGATGCCGACGACGTCGCCCTCGCCGATGCCGAGCGCGTCGAGATGCGCCGCCCCGCGGCGCACGATCCCGTCGAGGTCGCGGTAGAGGACGACGCGGTCGCCCTGGACGATGGCCGGGCGATCGGGGCGCGCGCGCACGTGGTGCGCGAGCGCGTCGGCGAGGTTCATCATGCGAGCTTGTAGAGCCTGAGCGCGTTGTCGCGCAGGAACTTGCGCTTCGGCCCGGGGCGGAAGCCCAGCGCCTCCACCTCCTCGCGCGTGCGCTCGAACTGCAGGACGGGGAAGTCCGTGCCGAACATCACCTTGTCCTGCCCGTAGCTGTCGATGTAGCGCACGAAGCTCTCGGGCCAGTATTTCGGGCTGTGCGCGTCGGAGCCGATGTAGACGTTCGGGTGCTTCCACGCCATCGCGACCATCTCGTCGGTCCAGGGGATGCCGACATGGATCCCGACGATCTTGAGCTCGGGGAAGTCGCAGGCGACGGCGTCGAGCGTGATCGGCCGGCCGACGCTGCGCTTGGGCGCGCGGCGGTCGTAGACGAGGCTCTGCCCGACTTGCAGCTGGACCGGGATGTCGAGCTCCACGCACTTCGCGTAGAACGGGTACCAGCGCGCGTGGTCGGGCGGCAGCTCGAACCAGTGCGGGTAGAAATGCGCGCCGATGAAGCCATGCTCCTTCACCGCGCGCTCGAGCGCGCGCACGCCGTCCATGCCCTCGGTCGGGTCGAGGCCGGCGAGGCCGCTGAAGCGCGCGGGATGGCGGCGCACCGCCTCGGCCACGAGCTCGTAGGGCACGTGGTAGCCGGCGGGGTGCCATTTCTCGCCGACCTTCGCGGCGGCGAGGAAGGCGCGCTCGATGCCCGCGGCGTCCATGCGCCGGAGCATCTCCTCGAGCTCGATGCCCTCGAAGGTCTGCTGGTCTAGGCCGATCTTGCCGCGGAAGAACGCGGTGCGGTCGGGCCGTCCGGCCAGCGCCTCCTTCGTCCAGATGTTGGCGATGATGTCGACGGCCTGGATGTCGTGCGCCACGGAAAACCCCTCAAAGCCCCAGTTCGCGCGCGACGATGTCGCGCTGGATCTCGTTGCTGCCCTCGCCGAAGCTGTAGAGCCGCGCGTCGCGCCAGTAGCGCTGCATGTCGCCGTCCGACGAGTAGCCGGCGGAGGCGAGGACCTGCATGCCGTGGTCGACGACGTATTGCAGGCACTCGGTCGCGACGATCTTCGCCTGCGCCGCCTCGCGCCGGCACTCCGCGCCCGAGGCGATCGCCCAGGCGAGGTGCATCACCACCAGGCGCGCCTGGTCGACGCGCATCTGCATGTCCGCGAGCCGGTGGCGGATCGCCTGGAAGGCACCGATCGGCCGGCCGAACTGGCGGCGCTCCCGGGCATGCGAAAGCGCGAGCGAGACCGCCGCCTGCGCGCAGCCGGTGACCGTCGCCGCCATGGAGGCGCGGCTGTAGTGCAGCGTCGACATGAGGTGGCGGAAGCCCCGCCCCTCCTCGCCGACCAGCGCGTCCTCGCCGACCTCGACGCCGTCGAGGCCGATGTCCCAGCTGGGCATCGCGTTGTTGCCGACCTTGGGCAGCTGCGTCATCGCCACGCCCGGCGCGCGCGGCGGCACGAGGAACATCGAGATCCCCTCCGCGCCCTCGCTGCCCGCCCGGCTGCGCGCGGCGACCAGCATGTAGTCCGCGCCAGCGGCGTCGCTGATCCAGGTCTTGCGGCCGGTGATGCGCCAGCCGTCGCCCGACCGCTCGGCGCGCGTGCGCAGCGAAGCCGCGTCGCTGCCCGCCTCGGGCTCGGTCAGCGCGAGCGCGATCAGCAGCCGCCCGGCGGCGAGGCGCGGCAGCATCGCGGCGCGCTGCGCCTCGCTGCCATAGGTCAGCAGCGACATCGCGCCGAAGCCGATCACGCGGTTGAAGATCGACGCGGCCATGTATCCGCGCTCGCCGAGCCGCATCTGCACCAGCGCCACGTCGCGCCAGTCGCGGCCCATCCCGCCATGGGCGACGGGGATCGGCAGGGCGAGCAGCCCCGCCTCGCCCATCGCCGGCAGCTTGTCGTAGGGCGGCACGTGCTCGCGGTCCCGCCGCCGGATCTCCTCCGGCGGCAGGTGCCGCGCCATGAAGCGGTCGACCGTGTCGAGGAAGCCGCGCTGCTCCTCGCCGATGGAGAAGTCGAAGCTCATCCCCTGGCCGCGAGGTCGACATACTCGTTGGTGTAGAGCCGCGTCGGGTCGCTGCCCTTCGGCACGATGCCGACCGCGGCCATGAGCTCGACCGCCTTCGCCCACTCGGCGGGCCCGTTGCGCAGCAGGTTCTCGCGCCCGCGGCTGACCCAGCCCTTCATGTCCTCCCGGAGCGTCAGCGCGGCGACGCGGCGGTCGCGCGCCTCGGCGATCTCGAACTTCGCGAGCCGGTCGAGCGTGCGCGACAGGTCGGCGTCGGCGAACATGTCCTCCGCCGACTTGCGCACGGCGCGCAGGAAGCGCACCACCGCGTCGCCGTTCCGCGCCGCCTGCTCGCGCGAGGCGATGTAGACCTGGCCGGGCACGGGGGCGTGCAGGTCGGTGTTCCAGAACACGGCCTTCGCGCCCTGCTCGCGCAGCGCCACGACCGGGCCGACCGAGGTGATGTAGGCGTCGAGGCGCCCGCGCTCGATCAGCGCGAAGCCGCCGACCGAGTTGCCGGCGAGCTCCTTCTTCACGTCGTCGGGCTTCAGGCCAGACTGCACGAGCATGATGTCGAGCAGGTTGTCGGTCGCGCCGCCCTGGCTGAGGATGCCGATCGTCTTGCCCTTCATGTCGCCGGGCCCGCGGATCGGGCGGTCGGCGTGGCTGATGACGAAGAAGGGCGAGGCCTGCGCGATCGTGCCGACGGAGATCGCGGGGGCGTTCTGCCCGACCACCGCCTTGACGTGGTCGACGCCGCCGGTGCGCGAGAGCAGCGCGTTGCCCGCGACGACCTGCTGCAGCGCCATCGACGAGCCGCGCGCCTGCTCGATCGTGACCTTGAGGCCCTCGCGCTCGAAGAAGCCGCCGGCCTCGGCGTGCAGCACGTCGGCGAAGGCGAGGATGAAGCTGAACGGCGCGACATAGGTCATCGCCACGCCCTGGGCGCGCGCGTCGCGCGCGGTGATCACCATCATGGCGCCGGCGGCGCCGATCCCGGCCAGCGCCCCGCGCCTGCCGATGGCTTGCGTCTCGTTCATTGCCTGTCTCCTCCAACGGGTTCGGCGCTACTGTCGCGCAGGT
>CANMWW010000343.1 GCA_947500965.1 Alphaproteobacteria bacterium | reverse complement strand
CCTTCGGTGCCCGCCGCGGCGACGCCCCGCGCGCAGCAGGCGCGGCGCCAGGGACCGCGCGCCACCTCGCCTTCCGAGGCGCCGCCCGCGCGCGAGGAGCCCGCGCGCGGCGGCGACGTCGCGCAGCCCGCCGCCGGGGCAGCGCGCGGCACCGACGTCGCCGCACGACCGCCCGCCATCGGCCGGGACGTTCCCGCGGAGCCCGCCGCCGGAAATCCGGCGCCGGCCTACCCGGTCGCGGCGCGTCGCTCCGGGCGCGAGGGGCGCGCGCTGCTCCGCGTCGTCGTCTCCAGCACGGGCGAGGGGCGCGACGTGCGCATCGCCGAGAGCAGTGGCACGCCCTCGCTCGACGAGGCCGCGCTCGCCGCGGTCCGCCAGTGGCGCTTCACGCCGGCGCGGCGCAACGGCGAGACCGCCGAGGACGTCGTGCTCGTCCCCGTGAGCTTCACCCTGCTGCAGTGACCTCGAGGGAGGACCTTCCGGTGAATGGCCAGGCTGGAACGACGCTCGTGCCGCGGACGGGCCTCGGCTTCGACGTCCATCGTCTCGTCGCGGGCCGGCCGCTCGTCCTGTGCGGCGTCCGCATCGGGCACGAGAAGGGCCTCGACGGGCATTCCGACGCCGATGTCGGGCTGCACGCGCTCTGCGACGCGATCTACGGGGCGCTGGCCGAGGGCGACATCGGGCGCTGGTTCCCGCCCTCGGGGCCGCGCTGGAAGGATGCCGACAGCACCGAATTCCTGCGCCATGCCGCGGGCCGCGTCGCGGCGCGCGGCGGGATCCTCGTCCATGTCGACGTGACGCTGGTCTGCGAGCGCCCGCGCATCGCGCCGCATGCCGAGGCGATGCGCGCGCGCATCGCGCAGGTCGCCGCCATCGACGTCTCCGGCGTCTCGGTGAAGGCGACGACGACCGAGCGCCTCGGCTTCGCGGGCCGCGGCGAGGGCATCGCCGCGCAGGCCGCCGCGACCGTGCTGCTGCCCTTCGTCCTCCCGGCGACGCCGGCATGACGCGCGCCCCGGGCTTCGCGCCCGCTAAGGTGAACCTCTTCCTCCACGTCACGGGCCGGCGCGACGACGGCTACCACCTGCTCGACAGCCTCGTGGTCTTCGCCGACGTCGGCGACGAGGTGCGCGCCGGGCCTGGCGAGGGACTGTCGCTCGAGGTCGATGGCGCGGAGGCGCGCGCGCTCGAGGGCGAGGCGGACAACCTGGTCCTGCGCGCGGCGCGCGCGCTCGCCCGCGAGGCGGGGATCGCGCCGCGGGCCGCGCTGCGCCTCGCCAAGCGGCTGCCGGTGGCGAGCGGCATCGGCGGCGGCAGCGCGGACGCCGCCGCCACGCTGCGCGTGCTCGGCGCGGCATGGAGCACCGGCCTCGGCGCCGCGCGCCTCGCCCGCGTCGGGCTTTCGCTGGGCGCCGACGTGCCGGCCTGCCTCGCTTCCGTCCCCGTCCGCATGGGCGGCATCGGCGAGGTCCTCGCCCCCGCGCCGGCGCTTCCCCGCCTCGGGCTCGTGCTCGCCAACCCGCGCGTCGCGCTCCCGACGCCTTCCGTCTTCGCGGCGCGACGCGGCGGCTTCTCCGCGCGCGCCGAACTGCCCGCAGCGTGGCCGGACGCCGCCGCCATGGCGCGCGACCTCGCCGCGCTCGCGAACGACCTCGAGGCGGCTGCGATCGCGCTGCGCCCGGAGATCGCCACCGTCCTCCGCGCGATCGCCGGGCTGCCGGGCTGCCTGCTCGCGCGCATGAGCGGCTCGGGCGCCACCTGCCTCGGCCTGTTCGCCGACCCCGCATCGGCCGCGCGCGCCGCGGCGGCATTGCCGCCGGCCTGGTGGCGCTGGGGCGGCGGCCTCGCGCCATCCGCCGCTTGACCTCGGGCCCGGCGCGGGCCCTTGTTCGGGCGATGCCGAACCTTCGCACGCAACCGGGCAGCATGCGCGTCCTCGCCTTCCTGGCGGCGATGGCGCTGCCGCTCGTGCTCTGGCACGCCGAGGCCGCCACCGCGGCGGGCGCGTTCGTGATCGGGCTCGTCGCCGTGGGTGGCGTGCTTGCGGGCGCGCGGCGCGCGCGTGCGACGGAAGCGCGGATGGCTTCCCTCGCCGCCGGGCACGAGCGCGACGCCGCCGCGCGGGCGAGGGGTGCGGAGGAGGCGGCCAGGATGGTGTCGGCCACGCTCGATGCCGTTCCCGACGCGATCCTCGAGGTCGACGGCGAGCGGATCGTCGTGCGCGCCAATGCCGCTGCGCGCAGCCTGCTCTCGGCCTCCGCGGGCATGACCCTGCTGTCGATCGTCCGCGACCCGGACATCCTCGCGGGCGTGGAGGACGTGCTCGCGGGCAGGGAGACGGCCGACATCCCCTTCACGCTGCCGGGGCCGGTGGAGCGACACCTCGTCGTGCATGTCCTGCGGCTCGACCTCGGCGCGGCGGCGCGCAGCCGCGCGATGCTGCTCTACAGGGACGTCACCGCGCTCAGGAGCGCCGACAGGCTTCGCGCCGACTTCGTCGCCAATGTCAGCCACGAGCTGCGCACCCCGCTGGCCTCGCTCTCGGGCTTCGTCGAGACGCTGCGCGGCCCCGCGCGCGACGACGAGCCGGCGCGCCTGCGCTTCCTCGAGATCATGGACGGCGAGGCGCGGCGCATGACCCGCCTCGTGGCCGACCTGCTGTCGCTGTCGCGCATCGAGGCGAGCGAGCACGCCGCGCCGATCGAACCGGTCGAGATCGCGCCGGTCGTGGCGCGCGTCGTGGACATGCTCGCGCCGGTCGCGCGGGCCCGCCGCATCTCCGTCGCCGTGGACATCGAGGCGGGGCTGCCACCCGTCGCGGGCGATGGCGACCAGTTGCAGCAGGTCATGCAGAACCTCGTCGACAACGCCATCAAGTATGGCCGGGCGGAAGGCCAGGTCCGCGTCTCGGCGCGCCTGCTCGCGGCCGAGGGCAGCGTCCCCGCCCGCGTCGCGCTGGCCGTCTCCGACACCGGCGACGGGATCGCGCGCGAGCACCTGCACCGCCTGACGGAGCGCTTCTACCGCATCGACCCGGGCCGTTCGCGGCGCATGGGCGGCACGGGCCTCGGCCTCGCGATCGTGAAGCACATCGTCAACCGGCATCGCGGCGCGCTGTCGATCGAGAGCACGCCGGGCGAGGGCTCGACCTTCACGGTCCGGATCCCGGCGATCGACCCCGTCGCGGCGCCGCGACGGCCCTCCGAGGATCAGCGCGGCCAGCCGAGCTCGACGGCATAGTCGTCGAGCCGCGGCTCCTGGCGCAGCAATCCCTGCGCGCGCAGGAAGCCGGCGAAGCGCGCGTAGCGGTTGCGGTCCAGCGCCGCCGGCGCATGGGCGAGGCGGGGCAGCGTGTCGCGCCAGGCGCGGCGGTTCAGCTCGTTGTCGAGGTCGGGGCGCCCCTTCACGAAGAGACGGAACGCAGCCTCGGGATTGTTGACCGTGTAGAGCGTGCCCCGCTCGACGGCGTCGACGAAGCGGCGCAGGGCGGGATCCGCGAGGCGCGCGCGGTTGGCGACCACGACGAGTTCGTCGTAGGGCGGCACGCCGTGCTCCTCCGGATGGAAGGCGAGGCCCGGGCGTCCCTCGATGTCGAGCTGGTTGAGCTCGAAGTTGCGGAATGCCCCGATGACGGCGTCGACCCGTCCGGCGAGCAGCGCGGGCGAGAGCGAGAAATTCACGTTCACCAGCTGGACGTCGCGCAGGCCGAGGCCCGCCTGCCCGAGCATCGCGGCGAGGAGCGCGTCCTCGAAGCCGCCCACGGAGAAGCCGATCCTGCGGCCCTTGAGGTCGGAGAGCGTGCGGACCGGGCCGTCGCGCAGGACGACCAGGGTGTTGAGCGGCGTCGCGACGAGGGTGGCGATGCGCGCGAGCGGCAGGCCGCGCTCCGCGTGCAGCGTGAGCGCGGGCTGGT
>CANMWW010000342.1 GCA_947500965.1 Alphaproteobacteria bacterium | reverse complement strand
GTCGATGAAGACCGGCAACTGCGCGAGGCGCCGGTTCCTGACGACGACGCCGACGAAGCGGCGGGCGAGGTCGCACAGGCCGGCGGCATCGAGCACCGCGTCCATCATCTTCGACTGCTGGGCGCGCGGGATCAGGGGGCTCCTGATCACCTGCCGCGCCTCGGGGCTGGACTCGATCAGGGCCCGCAGGCGGGCGAGATCGGACGCGACCTGGTCGAGCGACCCTGCGTCATGCGCAAGGTCGTAGAGCGCGGTCGCGTAGCGGCCCGGAAGGCCGGCGGTGGATGAGGTCTCGGAGGCCACGGCGACCCGATTTCTCCGGGTTGATTCGGGTCCGCCCGTGAGGACGGAACCCATTGATCCGACACGAAACCTAGCAGCCGAGGGATCCCCCCGGCCGCGAAGGCGGCCGTTAGCTAGCACGGCCCCGCGCCGCGACGCAACAACGCGCCCCGTTTTTTTGAGCGGGAGCCGCGCCCGGGCCGTGCCTCGCGGCTCGGGGAAATCAGAGGAAGCTGTAGGGATCGATGTCGACCTGCAGGCGCACGCCGCCTGGCGGCCTCTCGCCGTGCAGCCAGTCGGCGACCAGGTCCTGCAGCGGCGCCTCGCGCGGCGCGCGCAGCAGGAAGCGCCGGCGATGGCGCCCGCGCAGGATGGCGAGCGGCGCCGGCGCGGGCCCCAGCGCGTCGATTCCCTGCCCGCGCGGCGCGCGCCGGGCGAGGTCGCGGCAGAACCGGTCGAGGACCGCCGGATCGGGGCCGGAGAGCACCAGCGCGGCGAGGCGGCCGAAGGGCGGCATCGAGAGACGCTCGCGCGCCTCGATCTCTGCGTCGATGAAGCCATCGCGGTCGCCCGCCGCCAGCGCGCGCATCGCGGGATGGTCGGGGGCATGGGTCTGCAGCAGCACGTGGCCGGGCCGCCCGGCGCGCCCGGCGCGGCCCGCGACCTGGTGGAGCAGCTGGTAGGTGCGCTCGCCCGCGCGAAGGTCCCCGCCCGACAGGCCGATGTCGCCATCGACCACGCCGACCAGCGTCAGCCCGGGGAAGTGGTGGCCCTTCGCCACGATCTGCGTGCCGACGAGCATGTCGATGCCGCCGGCGATCATGCGCTCGACGAAGGCCGAAGCGGCGGCCGGGCCGCCGATCGTGTCGGAGGTCATCACCTCGATGCGCGCCGCGGGGAAGAGCGCGCGCGCCTCCTCGGCCACGCGCTCGACGCCCGGGCCGCAGGCGGCGAAGCGATCCTCCGCGCCGCAGGCCTGGCATGTGCGCGGCAGGCGCTCGCCATGGCCGCAATGATGGCATTGCAGCCTGCCGGAGAGCCGGTGCTCGACCAGCCACGCGGTGCAGTGCGGGCATTGCAGGCGGTGGCCGCAGGCGCGGCACAGCGTCAGCGGCGCGTAGCCGCGGCGGTTCAGGAAGAGCATCGACTGCTCCCCCGCCTCGAGCGTGCGCTTGAGCGCCGCGCGCAGCCGCGGGCCGATCCACTGGCGCGGCGGCGGCGGCTCGCGCCGCAGGTCGACGAGCTCGATGCGCGGCAGCGTGGCGCCGGCATGGCGCGAGGGCAGGTGCACCGCGCCGTAGCGCCCGCGCCGCACGTTGACCACGGTCTCGATCGACGGCGTCGCGGAGACGAGCACGGCGGGGATGCGGCCCAGCCGCGCGCGCACCACCGCCATGTCGCGGGCATGGTAGACGACGCCCTCCTCCTGCTTGAACGCCTGCTCGTGCTCCTCGTCGACGACGACGACGCCGAGGTCGCGATAGGGCAGGAAGAGCGCCGAGCGCGCGCCGACGACGACGCGCGCCTCGCCCGAGGCGACGTCGCGCCAGGTCCGCAGCCGCGCGCCCTGGCCCAGCTCCGAATGCCAGCTCGCGGGCGGCGCCCCGAAGCGCGCCTCGAAGCGCGCCAGCCACTGCGCGCTCATCGCGATCTCCGGCAGCAGCACCAGCGCCTGCCGGCCCGCGCGCAGCGCCGCGGCGATCGCCTCGAAATAGACCTCGGTCTTGCCGGCGCCGGTGACGCCGTCGAGCAGCGTGACGCGGAAGCCCGCGTCGATGGCGCCGGCGAGCTCGCGCGCCGCCGCGTCCTGGTCCTCCGAGAGAACGGGACCCGGGCGCGCGCCGTCGGGACGCGGCGCAGGCGCGGGCGCGACATGCGCCGGCGCGAGCCAGCCGGCCTCCGCCATCGCGCGCACGACGCCGGCGCCGACGCCGGCGGCGCGGGCGATCGCGGCGGTCGTCGCGGGCGGCATCGCCGCCATCGCCTCGAGCACGCGCCGGCGTGGCTCTGTGACGCGGCGCGCGCCAGGCTCGGCGACCACCGGGTTCGGCGCGGCGGGCGACAGCGTCCAGCCCTCGACCGGCGCGGGCGGCTCCAGCGCCTCGGGCACGCTCATCGCCATGCGCAGCACCGCGCCCGGCGCCGACATCGTGTACTGCGCGACCCAGTCGACGAGGCGGCGCGAGGCCTCGGGCAGGCAGAGGTCGCCGACGCGGCCGATCGCCTCGCGCAGCCGCGCCGGCGCCTTCGCCCCGGGGTCCGGCGGCACGGGATCCCAGACCACGCCGATGGCGACGCGCGCGCCGAGCGGCACGCGCACGAAGTCGCCCGGCCGCAGCCCCAGCGCGGGATCGGCGAGGTAGTCGTAGGCGCCGGAGAGCGGCAGCGGCAGCAGCACGCTGATCCGGTCCAGGCCTTCGCGCGCGGCGTCCTGTTGCGTCATCCGCCCGGACTTTACGCGGCCACGCGCGCTATGGCACATCCGTCGGGCGCCGCGAGCCATGCGCGCGCGCCACGCCAGGAGCGAGCGGAAGCCATGAAGTTCTTCATCGACAGCGCGGACCTCAAGGAACTGCGCGAGCTCGCGGCCACCGGCCTCGTGGACGGCGTGACGACCAACCCGTCGCTGATCGCGAAGTCGGGCCGCAACATGCTCGAGGTGATCGCCGAGATCTGCGCGCTCGTGAAGGGCCCGGTCAGCGCCGAGGTGACGGCGACCGACCACGCCACGATGCTGGCCGAGGGGCGCAAGCTCGCGGCCATCGCGCCGAACGTCGCGGTCAAGGTGCCGCTGACGCCGGACGGGCTCAGGACCTGCCGCGCGCTCGCCGACCAGGGCACGCCCGTCAACGTAACGCTGTGCTTCTCGCCGGCGCAGGCGATCCTCGCGGCGAAGGCCGGCGCGGCCTACATCTCGCCCTTCGTCGGCCGCCTCGACGACATCGGCACCGACGGCATGCAGCTGATCGCCGACATCTGCCAGATCTACCGCGCCTACCCGGCGATCCGCACCGAGGTGCTCGTCGCCTCCGTGCGCCACCCGGTCCACGTCGTCGCGGCCGCCAAGCTGGGCGCGCACGTGGCCACCCTGCCGCCCAACGTGCTGCGGCAGATGTACCAGCACCCGCTGACCGACAAGGGCCTCGCGGCCTTCCTCGCCGACTGGCAGAAGACCGGCCAGTCGATCCTGGGCTGAGGGCGTTGACCGGCCACGGGACCCGCGCGGGCGCCGCGCCGGACCACGACCCGGCCGAGATCGCCGACTGGCTCGCGCGCCATCCCGACTTCCTCGCCCGCCGCCCCGAGCTCCTGCATGTCCTGACGCCGGTCGAGTCGCGCCGCGGCGAGGGCGTGCTCGACTTCCAGCGCTTCGTCGCGGGACGCCTCCAGGACGACCTCGCGCGGCTGCGCCGCGGGCACGAGGAATTCGTCTCCGCGAGCCGCGCCGGCGCCTCGGCCCAGGGCCGCGTCCACGCCACCGTGCTCGCCCTGCTCGCGGCGCGCTCGCTCGAGCATTGCGTCGAGGTCGCCACCGTCGACCTCGCGCTGCACCTCGAGGCCGACGCCGTCGTGCTCGGCTTCGAGGCCGGCGCGCAGGCGCGCTTCGCCGCCGCGGCGAGCGGCATCCGCACATG
>CANMWW010000341.1 GCA_947500965.1 Alphaproteobacteria bacterium | reverse complement strand
GGCATGACGGGCCGGGGCGCCTCGCCTATAGTCCGGCCGCCCATGGAGCAGATCGCCAACCAGCGCGAGATCGTCGACCGCCGCGCGCTCCAGGCGCGGCTCGAGGCGCTCGGCGCCGAGACGCAGCCCGCGCGCCAGCGCGCGGGCGTGCTCGAGGCGCTGCGCGAGGCGCTGGAGGCCGGGCGCGCGGAGATCAGGCGCCGCTTCGAGGCCGGGCGCGCGACGGCCGCGCCGACCGTCGCGTCGATCTGCTTCCTCGTCGACCAGCTCGTGCGCGTCGCGCACGACTTCGCCGACCGCCATGTCTGCCGCGTCTCGAACCCGACCGAGGGCGAGCGCCTCGCCATCGTCGCGGTCGGCGGCTACGGGCGCGGCGAGCTGGCGCCGCATTCCGACGTCGACCTGCTCTTCCTGCAGCCCTACAAGCCGACGCCGCGCAACGAGCAGATGGTGGAGTACCTGCTCTACCTGCTCTGGGACCTGAAGCTGAAGGTCGGCCACTCCACGCGCTCGGTCGAGGACTGCCTGCGCCTCGCGCGCGAGGACGTGACCATCCGCACCGCGCTGCTCGAATCGCGCTTCGTGTGGGGCGACGACCGGCTCTACGCCGACCTGCGCAAGCGCTTCGCGCGCGAGGTGATGCGCGGCACGGGCCCGGAGTTCGTGCGCGCCAAGCTGGCCGAGCGCGACGAGCGCCACCGGCGCATGGGCGATTCGCGCTACGTCGTCGAGCCCAACGTGAAGGAGGGCAAGGGCGGGCTGCGCGACCTGCACACGCTGTTCTGGATCGCCAAGTACGTCCACAACGTGGACAGGCCCGAGGAGCTCGTCGGCAAGGGCGTGTTCACCGAGCGCGAGGCGGCGACCTTCGACAAGGCGCAGGACTTCCTGCGCTCGCTGCGCTGCTGGATCCACTACGTCTCGGGCCGCGCCGAGGACAGGCTGACCTTCGACCTGCAGCCGGAGATCGGCCGGCGCATGGGCTACACCGATCATCGCGGCACGCGCGGCGTCGAGCGGCTGATGAAGCACTACTACCTGACGGCCAAGGACGTCGGCGACCTCACGCGCATCTTCTGCACGGCGCTGGAGATCGAGACCGCGCCCAAGAAGCGCCTGGGCTGGCGGCGGCTGGTGTCGCGGCCGCGCGAGGTCGACGGCTTCGTCGTCGAGGCCGACCGCCTCAACGTAGCGCGCGACGACACCTTCGCGAAGGACCGCCGCAACTTCCTGCGCATCTTCCGCGTGGCGCAGGAGAACGGGCTCGACATCCACCCCGACGCGCTGCGCGCGATCCGCCGCGACCTGCGGCTCGTCGACTCGCGGCTGCGCGAGGACCGCGAGGCGAACGCGATCTTCCTCGACGTGCTGACCGCGCGCGAGGGCGCGGAGACGACGCTGCGGCGGATGAACGAGGCGGGCGTCTTCGGGCGCTTCGTGCCGGATTTCGGCCGCGTCGTGGCCCAGACGCAGCACGACATGTACCACGTGTACACGGTCGACGAGCACACGATCTTCGCCATCGGCATCCTGCACCGCATCGAGAACGGCGAGCTCGCGGCCGAGCACCCGCTCACCAGCGACATCGTCCACAAGGTGCAGTCGCGCCGCGCGCTCTACTTCGCGCTGCTGCTGCACGACATCGCCAAGGGGCGCGGCGGCGACCACTCGGAGCTGGGCGCGGAGATCGCGCTGCGCCTCGGCCCGCGCGTCGGGCTGAGCGCCGAGGAGACCGAGACCGTGTCGTGGCTGGTGCGCCACCACCTCGCGATGTCGGGAACCGCGTTCAAGCGCGACATCCACGACCCGAAGACCATCCGCGACTTCTGCGCGCTGGTGCAGAGCCCCGAGCGCCTGCGCCTGCTGACCTGCCTCACCGTCGCCGACATCCGCGCCGTCGGCCCGGGCGTGTGGAACGCCTGGAAGGCGGCGCTGATCCGCGAGCTCTTCCAGCGCGCCGAGGAGGAGATGGCGGGCGCCGGCGCTGGCGCCTCGGCGCGCGGGCGCGTCGAGGGCGCGCAGCAGGCGCTGCGCGCGCTGCTGCCGGACTGGAGCGAGGAGGACTTCGCCGAGCACGTGGCGCGCGGCTACCCCGCCTACTGGCTGGCGCTCGACGCCGAGACGCATGCCCGCCACGCGCGGCTGATCCGCCAGGCCGAGCGCGGCAAGGCGCCGCTGTCGCTCGACACGCGCATCGACCGCGGGCGCGGCATCACCGAGATCACGGTCTACTGCGAGGACCATCCCGGCCTGTTCGCGCGCATCGCCGGCGCGATGGCGCTGGCCGGCGCCAACATCGTCGGCGCGCAGATCTTCACGATGACCAACGGCATGGCGCTGGACAGCTTCACGATCCAGGAGGCGCCGGCGATGCCGGGCGCGGCGCCAGCGGCCTTCGCCGAGCCGGCGCGGCTGGCGCGGCTCTCGACGCTGATCGACCAGGCCCTGTCCGGCCGCATCAGGCTGCGCGAGCAGATCGCGCGCAAGCGCCAGGCCCTGCCGCGCGAGCTCGTCTTCACGGTGCCGCCGCGCGTCTTCGTCGACAACGCCGCGTCCGTGATGCACACGCTGGTCGAGGTCAATGGCCGCGACCGCGTCGGGTTCCTCTACGACGTCACGCGCGCGATCACGGAACTGGGCCT
This sequence comes from Alphaproteobacteria bacterium, assembly GCA_947500965.1. GTDB lineage: Bacteria > Pseudomonadota > Alphaproteobacteria > CACIAM-22H2 > CACIAM-22H2 > CAIOSQ01. The sequence continues at coordinate 1,278 of CANMWW010000341.1, read as the reverse complement.
GCAGATCTCCACCGCCAAGATCATGACCTGGGGCGAGCGCGTGGTGGACGTCTTCTACGTGAAGGACGTCTTCGGCCACAAGATCGTGGCCGAGGGCAAGCTCAAGGCGATCCGCGAGCGGCTGCTCGCCGCGGTCGCGGATCCCGACCTCGACGCGGCGGCGCCGCCCGCGCCGGCCCGCGCGCGCGGCGCGGCGGCGACAGCGGCCCAGTGAGGCACCGCGCTCAGGCGTGGCGCAGCGCCTCGATCGGGTCGAGCGATGCGGCGCGGCGCGCCGGGTAGAAGCCGAAGACGATCCCGACCAGCGCGCTCACGCCCACCGCCAGCGCGATCGATTCCGGCGACACGATGGTCGGCCAGCCGGCGAGCCGGGTGATCACGCGCGCCGAGGCGAAGCCGAGCGCCGCGCCCGCGACGCCGCCGAGCGCAGAGAGCGTCGCCGCCTCGATCAGGAACTGCATCAGCACGTCGCGCGGCCGCGCGCCGACCGCGAGCCTGAGGCCGATCTCGCGCGTGCGCTCGGTGACCGAGACCAGCATGATGTTCATGATGCCGATGCCGCCGACGAGCAGCGACACCGTCGCGATCGCGGCGAGGAGCCAGGACAGCGTGCGCGAGGAGGCGTCGCGCGTCGCCGCGATGTCGGCGAGGTTGCGCAGCAGGAAGTCGTCCTCCTGCGCCGCGGCCAGGCGATGGCGCTGGCGCAGCAACGCGCGGACCTGCTCCTCGACCTGGCTCGCGTCCTCGCCCTCGCGCACGCGCACCGTGATGGAGCCGACGGCGCGGGAATTGGCGCGGTTGACGCCGAGCACGCGCTGCTGGGCCGCGCGCAGCGGCGCGGCGACCACGTCGTCCTGGTCCTGGCCGCCCGTCGTCTGGCCCTTTGGCGCGAGCACGCCCACCACGCGGAACGGCACGTTGCGCACGCGGATCGTCTCGCCGACCGGGTCGGCGTCGTCGAAGAGCATGCGCGCGACGGTCTCGCCCAGCAGCACGACCTGGGCACCGCGGTCGTATTCCTCCGCCTCGAAGCCGCGGCCGGCGGCGACGTCCCAGTCGCGCGCGACGAAGAAGCTCGGCGTCACGCCCAGAAGCCAGCTCGACCAGTTGGCGCCGCCGGCGACGGCCTGCACCTGGCCGCGCGAGGTCGGCGCGGCGGCCTCGACGGCGTCGATCTCGCGCTCGAGCGCAAGCGCGTCGTCCTGCGTCAGGCTCGCGCGCGCGCCGGAGCCCAGCCGCACGCCGCCGACCGTGACGTTGCCGGGGATGACGACGATC
>CANMWW010000340.1 GCA_947500965.1 Alphaproteobacteria bacterium | reverse complement strand
GTGACCGTCCACCAGCCGATCAGGTGACGCCATGAAGCCGGGCGAATACATCCTCGCGGCAGGCGACATCGAGCTCAACGCCGGTCGCCGCACCCTGCGCCTGCAGGTCGCCAACACGGGCGACCGGCCGATCCAGGTTGGCTCGCACTACCATTTCCACGAGACCAACGCCGCGCTGCGCTTCGACCGCGCGGCCGCGCGCGGCATGCGCCTCGACATCCCCGCCGGCACCGCGGTGCGCTTCGAGCCCGGCCAGACGCGCGAGGTCGGGCTCGTCGCCTTCGGCGGCGACCGGATCGTCCACGGCTTCCGCGGCATGGTGAACGGCGCGCTGGACGCGAGGCGCGCCGCGGGGAAGCCGGCCGCGCCGAAGCGCAAGGCCGCGAAGCGGAAGGGGGCCTGAGCCATGTCGATCCGGATCAGCCGCGCCTCGTATGCCGGCATGTATGGCCCGACCACGGGCGACCGCGTGCGCCTCGCCGACACCGAGCTCTTCGTCGAGGTCGAGCGCGACCTCACGGTCCACGGCGAGGAAGTGAAGTTCGGCGGCGGCAAGGTCATCCGCGACGGCATGGGCCAGTCGCAGCGCGGCCGCGCGCAGGGCGCCGTCGACACCGTGATCACCAACGCCCTGATCCTCGACGTGACGGGGATCTACAAGGCCGACATCGGGCTGCGCGACGGCCTCATCCACGCCATCGGCAAGGCGGGCAACCCGGACGTGCAGCCCGGCGTCGACATTGTCGTGGGCCCGGGAACCGAGGTGATCGCGGGCGAGAACCGCATCGTCACCGCCGGCGGCATCGACAGCCACATCCACTTCATCTGCCCGCAGCAGGTCGACGACGCGCTGCATTCGGGCGTGACCACGATGCTCGGCGGCGGCACCGGTCCGGCGGCCGGCACCTCGGCCACGACCTGCACGCCCGGCCCGTGGCACATGGCGCGGATGCTCGAGGCCGCCGAGGGCCTGCCGATGAACCTCGGCTTCTTCGGAAAGGGCAACGCCTCCGCCGCCGGGCCGCTGGTGGAGATGGTCAAGGCCGGCGCGATCGGCCTCAAGCTGCACGAGGACTGGGGCACGACGCCCAACGCGATCGACGTCTGCCTGTCGGTCGCGGAGAAGATGGACGTGCAGGTCGCGATCCATTCCGACACGCTCAACGAGTCCGGCTTCGTCGAGGACACGGTCGCGGCATTCAAGGGCCGCAACATCCACGCCTTCCACACGGAGGGCGCGGGCGGCGGCCACGCGCCGGACATCATCAAGGTCTGCGGCCTGCCGAACGTCCTGCCGTCCTCGACCAATCCCACGCGGCCCTTCACCGTCAACACGGTGGACGAGCATCTCGACATGCTCATGGTCTGCCACCACCTCGACCCGCGCATCCCCGAGGACGTCGCCTTCGCGGAGAGCCGCATCCGCCGCGAGACCATCGCCGCGGAGGACATCCTCCACGACATCGGCGCCTTCTCGATGATGTCGTCGGACAGCCAGGCGATGGGCCGGGTCGGGGAGGTCGTCATCCGCACCTGGCAGACCGCCCACAAGATGAAGGTCCAGCGCGGCGCGCTTCCCGGCGAGAAGCCGGGCAGCGACAACCTGCGCGTCCGGCGCTACATCGCCAAGTACACGATCAACCCCGCGCTCGCGCACGGCATCGCGCGCCATGTCGGCTCGGTCGAGGTCGGCAAGCTGGCCGACCTCGTGGTCTGGTCGCCGGCCTTCTTCGGCGTGAAGCCGGAGATGATCCTCAAGTGCGGCATGATCGCCGCGGCGCCGATGGGCGATCCCAACGCCTCGATCCCGACGCCGCAGCCCGTGCACTACAGGCCGATGTTCGGCGCGTTCGGCCGCGCGCTCGCCTCGTCCTGCGTCACCTTCGTCTCGAAGGCGGCGATGCAGTCCGACGTGAAGCGCAAGCTCGGCCTGTCGCGCCGCGTCCTTGCCGCTTCCGGCATCAGGAGGATCACGAAGAAGCACATGCTGCTCAACGACGCGACGCCCCACATCGAGGTGGATCCGGAGACCTACGAGGTGCGCGCAGATGGAGAGCTCCTCGTCTGCGAGCCCGCAAGCGAGCTGCCGATGGCGCAGCGCTACTTCCTGTTCTGACCATGCGCAGGGCGATCGAGGTGGTGCCGAGGGGCGCCTGGCCGCTGCGGCGCAAGGTCGGCGTGGCGACGCTCGACTTCGACAACCGCCACCGGCGGCGCATCGCGCTCGCGACCGACGACGGTGCCGCCTTCCTGCTCGACCTGCCGGAGGCGCGGGTGATGAACGCCGGCGACGGCCTGGTGCTCGAGACGGGCGACGTGATCGAGGTGGCGGCCGCGCCGGAGAAGGTCTGCGACGTCGAGGCGGAGAGCGCCGCCGCGCTCGCGCGCCTGGCCTGGCATCTCGGCAACCGGCATCTCCCGGTGGAGATCCTGCCCGGCCGCCTGCGCATCCGCGACGACCATGTCATCGTCGCGATGCTTGAAGGGCTCGGCGCGCGCGTCGCGCGGCTTGCGGCCGCCTTCACGCCCGAGCAGGGCGCCTACGCCCATGCCGGCGAGGCGCGCCAGGGCCACGGCCACGATCACGGCCATGGCCACGGGCATGCCCATGGCCACGCGCACGACCACGACCACGACCACGACCACGACCATGGACATGGACACGGCCACCACCGGCATGGCCATCGCCACTGACATGGCCGGGCCCGAGACGACGCTGGCGAGGCTGCTCGCCTGGATGTCGCCTTCCTTCCCGACCGGCGCGTTCAGCTACAGCCATGGCCTCGAGATGGCGGTCGAGGACGGGCGCGTGCGCGACCTGTCGACGCTGGTCGACTTCGTGTCGACGGTCCTGTCGCGCGGGGCGGGGCATGCGGATGCCGCGTTCCTCGTGCTCGCCTGGCGCGCCTGCCGGGAGGGCGACGACGACGCGCTTGCCGCGGTCGCCGAACGCGCCGCCGCGATGCGCGGCTCCGCCGAGCTCGCGCTCGAGAGCCAGGCGCAGGGCCGCGCCTTCCTCGCCACGGTGCGCGCCGCCTGGCCGCGCCCCGCGCTCGTCGCGGCGGGCGACATGCTGGCCGCGCGCGGCATCGAGGTCGCGCATCCCGTGGCCGTCGCCATCGCGGGCGCCGCCTGGGACCTGCCGCTCGAGGCGCTGCTGCTCGCGCACCTGCACGCCGTCGCCGCGAACCTCGTCTCCGCCGGCGTGCGGCTGGTGCCGCTCGGGCAGACCGACGGGCAGCGCGCGATCGCCGCGCTCGAGGAGGAAGCGGCGCGCGCCGCCGCCCGGGGCCTGTCCATCGCCTCCGTCGACGACGTCTTCTCCACGGCGCCGGCGATCGACCTGCTCTCCATCCGCCACGAAACCCAGTACACGAGGCTGTTCCGCTCATGACCAATCGATCCTCGACCGGCCCGCTGCGCGTCGGCGTCGGCGGCCCGGTCGGCTCCGGCAAGACCGCGCTGGTCGATGCGCTGTGCAAGTCCATGCGCGAGCGTCTCGACGTCGCCGCGATCACCAACGACATCTACACGAAGGAGGACGCGGAGTTCCTGACGCGCTCGGGCGCGCTGGCGCCGGAGCGCATCATGGGCGTCGAGACGGGGGGCTGCCCGCATACCGCGATCCGCGAGGACGCCTCGATCAACCTCGCGGCGGTGGAGCAGATGAACCGCCGCTTCCCGGGGCTCGAGCTGATGTTCATCGAATCGGGCGGCGACAACCTCGCGGCGACCTTCTCGCCGGAACTCGCCGACATCACGATCTACGTCATCGACGTCGCAGCCGGGGAGAAGATCCCGCGCAAGGGCGGCCCGGGCATCACGCGCTCGGACCTGCTGGTCATCAACAAGATCGACCTCGCGCCGCATGTCGGCGCGTCGCTGGAGGTCATGGACCGCGACGCGCGGCGCATGCGCGGCCAGCGGCCCT
>CANMWW010000339.1 GCA_947500965.1 Alphaproteobacteria bacterium | reverse complement strand
CGCGAGGCCTTCCGCCGCGGCCGCGGCGGCCCCTTCGCGATCGACCCGTCCTGGGCGGTGCTGGTCGGCGCGCCGCCCGCCGACATGGAAGGCATCCTGCGCGCGCTCGGCCTGCGGCTGCGCGTCGAGGGCGAGCTGCGCCTGCTCGGCCTGCCGCCGCGCGAGCGCCGGCGCGCGCGCGCCGAGGTCCTGCGCGAGGCGGCGATCGACGAGGCCTCGCCCTTCGCCGGCCTCGCGCGGCTGGTGCGCGGGTGAACGGGACGCCCGCGCCCGGCGACGCCGCGCCGCGCATGCGGCTCGACAAGTGGCTGTGGTGCGCGCGCTTCTTCCGCTCGCGCGGGCTCGCCACGCGCTTCTGCGAGGAAGGCAGCGTGCGCGTCAACGGCGGCAGGACGACCAAGGCCCACCATGCCGTCCGGCCCGGCGACGTGTTGACCTTCCCGCTCGGCTCCAATATCCGGGTGGCGCGCATACGCGCGCTCGCCGATCGGCGGGGGCCTGCCAGCGACGCGCGCGCGCTCTACGACGACCTATCGGCCCCGGAATCGGGCTGAGCCATCCCGGGGATCCGACGACATGGACGCGCAATTCTGGACCGCGCTGGTCCAGATCATCGGGCTCGACATCGTCCTGTCGGGCGACAACGCCATCGTCATCGCCCTCGCCTGCCGCCGGCTGCCGCCGCGCCAGCAGCGGATCGGGATCGTGGTCGGGAGCCTCGCGGCCGTCGGCATGCGCGTCCTCTTCGCGCTGGTGGTGACCTGGCTGATGGGCATCCCGATGCTCAAGATCGTCGGTGGGCTGCTGCTCTTCTGGATCGGATGGAAGCTGCTGGCCGGCGACGAGGCGGAGGGCGAGGGCCACGTCGCCGACGCCGGCAGCCTGTGGGGCGCGCTGCGCACGATCATGGTCGCCGACGCGGTGATGAGCCTCGACAACGTCATCGCCGTCGCGGCGGCGGCCAAGGGAAGCGCCTTCCTGCTCGCGCTCGGCCTGCTGGTCTCGATCCCCCTGGTGGTCTTCGGCGCGACCTTCCTCCTGAAGATGATCGACCGCTTCCCGATCATCGTGACGATCGGCGCGGCGCTCATCGGCTACGTCGCCGGCGAGGTGATCATCGGCGACATCCTGGTCCGCGGCTGGGTCGACGCGAGTGCCCACTGGCTGCACTGGGTCGCGCCCGCGGCTGGCGCGGCCGGCCTCGTGGCGGCGGCGGACCTGCGCCTGCGGCGCGTGCCGGTGCCCGAGACCGCGGGAGAGGCGATCGCCGCCCCGGCGGCCGTGTTCGGGGCGCGCATGGTGCTCTCGGCCGCCGCCGCCTTCGTGGCCGCGAAGTTCGCGGTCGACGGCATCTCCAGCGACGCCTGGTGGCACGCCGCGGCGCCCGCCTTCGCCGCGGCCGTCGCGGTCGCCGGGGTCGAGGTCGCCGCGAGGTTGCTCCGCGCGCGGGGCTAGCCCCGGCCCGGGCAGCCCGGGGGTTGGCAAACGGGCTCGGCTGCCCTAGATCCGCGGGTCATGCCTGAAATCGTCTTCTCGGCCGAGAACCTCGCCAGCCTGTTCACCCTGACGGCGCTCGAGATCGTCCTCGGCATCGACAACATCGTCATCATAGCGATCATCTCCAACGCCCTGCCCGAGCACCAGCGCGACCGCGCGCGGATCATCGGCCTCGCGCTGGCGCTGATCACCCGCCTCCTCCTGCTCTTCTCGCTGTCCTGGCTCGCGAGCCTGACGGCACCGCTCTTCCACGTGTTCGGCCAGCCCTTCTCCGGCCGCGACCTGATCATGCTGGCAGGCGGCCTGTTCCTGATCGTGAAGGCGACGCGCGAGATCCACGAGGCGCTCGAGGAGGCCTCGGCCAGCGAGGACAACCCGCGGCGCGTCGGCTCCTTCCGCAGCGCCATCGCCCAGATCGTGCTGCTCGACATCGTCTTCTCGTTCGACTCCGTCATCACCGCCGTCGGCATGGCCAACGAGCTCTGGGTGATGGCCGCGGCCGTGATCATCGCGGTGATCGTGATGCTCTTCGCCTCGGGGCCGATCGTGCGCTTCATCCACGCGCATCCCAGCGTGAAGATGCTGGCGCTGGCCTTCGTCATGCTGATCGGCGTCGCGCTGGTGGCCGAGGGCATGGAGTTCCACATCCCCAAGGGCTACCTGTACTTCGCGATGGCCTTCTCGGTGCTGGTCGAGGGCCTCAACATCGCCATCGCGCGCCGGCGGCGGGGCGGTTCCTGAACGGGTTGCGAGGGGGTGGGTGCCATGCTACCCACCGCGCCCCGGCAATTCCTGGCTGAACTTCCAGAGGCGAGCTGACCCATGGCCTATGTCGTCACCGAGGCGTGCATCAGGTGCAAGTACATGGACTGCGTAGAGGTCTGTCCCGTGGACTGCTTCTACGAGGGCGCCAACATGCTGGTCATCAAGCCCGAGGAATGCATCGACTGCGGCGTCTGCGAGCCCGAGTGCCCGGCCGAGGCGATCATCCCCGACACCGACCCCGGCGCGGAGAAGTGGCTGGCGGTCAACAAGGAATACGCCGAGGCATGGCCGAACATCACCCGCAAGGGCCCGGCCCCCGAGGATGCCGACCAGTGGAAGGGCGTCCCGGACAAATTCGCCAAGCATTTCAAGGCCGAGCCCGGCTCCTGCTGATCTCCCGCGGGCCGGCCAAGGCCTGCGGTTATCGTGATTTTTCAGCGCCTTAGGGCGCTCTGATCGTTTATTTCCGGCCCCGGACGTGCTATGCACCCGCGCCGTCGTCCGCGACGGTGCGATGCACGGCTTCCTTGCGGCCGGGCAGGCGGGACGGGCCCCGGGGCACCGTTTCCCGCGCAAGCTTCATTTCCAGGTCCGGGTGGGTTCCCGGAAGACGCGAGGACACAGAGGCAACGGAGTGCAGCTGTCGATGCGCAAGCCAGCGAAGGACACGATGGACATCGGTTTCGAGGTCGAGGACCTCGTCGTCTACCCGACCCACGGCGTGGGCCGGATCACCGGCATCGAGGCCCAGGAGATCGCGGGCCAGAAGCTCAACCTCCTCGTCATCCAGTTCGAGAAGGACCGGATGACGCTGCGCGTGCCCGTCGCCAAGGCGAAGACCTCCGGGCTGCGCAAGCTGTCGACCAAGAAGGAGATGCAGACCGCGCTGCTGACGCTCAAGGGCCGCTCGCGCATCAAGCGCACGATGTGGTCGCGCCGCGCGCAGGAATACGAGGCGAAGATCAACTCCGGCGACCCGCGCCAGATCGCCGAGGTGGTGCGCGACCTGCACCGCAACGCCGGCCAGCCGGACCAGTCCTTCAGCGAGCGCCAGATGTACCAGGCCGCGCTCGACCGCCTGTCGCGCGAGTTCGCGGCGGTGGAGAAGATCGCCGAGGACGTCGCCACCCAGCGCCTCGAGGCGATGCTCAAGGCCGCCTGAGGCGCGGCGGGCCGCCGCGCGGCGCCCGCCTCCCCTCCGGGAGCGCTTGCGCCGCCGCGGCGCGCGCTGCGACCTTGCCTCCCGCAGCAATGGGCCCCCGCAGCAATGGCCGAGTCGCAGAAATTCGCGATCCTCAGGAAGACGCGCCGGATCTGGGCGATCGGCGCGATTCACGGCGAGGCGGCGCGCCTCGCGGCGCTGCACGACATGCTGGCCGGGCGCTTCGTGCTTCCCGACGACCGCATCGTCTACCTGGGCAACTACCTGGGCCGCGGCCCGGACGTGGGCGGCACGGTCGAGGAACTCCTCGACTTCCGCCGCCGCGCGCTCGCCCTGCCCGGGATGTTCGCGGCCGACATCGTCTACCTGCGCGGCGGCCAGGAGGAGATGTGGCAGAAGCTCCTGCAGGTGCAGTTCGCCGTGAATCCGCGCGAGGTGCTCGACTGGATGCTCGGCCAGGGCCTCGGCGCCACCCTCGCCGCCTACGGCCTCGACCCGCGCCGCGGCG
>CANMWW010000338.1 GCA_947500965.1 Alphaproteobacteria bacterium | reverse complement strand
GTCTTCCCGCACATGATCGTCCCGCTCTTCGTCGGGCGCGAGAAGTCGGTGCGCGCCCTCGAGGACGTGATGAAGGACGACAAGCAGATCCTGCTGGTCGCCCAGAAGGACGCCGCCAAGGACGATCCCGCGCCGGGCGACATCTTCTCGGTCGGCACGATCGGCACCGTCCTGCAGCTGCTCAAGCTGCCCGACGGGACGGTCAAGGTGCTGGTCGAGGGCGGCAGCCGCGCGCGCATCCTGCGCTACGCCGACAACCCGAACTTCTTCCAGGCCCATGCCGAGCTCCTGCCCGAGCGCGTCGCCGAGCCGTCCGAGCTCGAGGCGCTGACACGCACGGTGGTCTCGCAGTTCGAGCAGTACATCAAGCTCAACCGCAAGATCCCGCCGGAGGTCCTGGTCTCGGTCAACCAGATCGACGACCCGGGCAAGCTCGCGGACACGGTGGCCTCCCACCTCGCGCTCAAGATCCCCGAGAAGCAGGAGCTGCTCGAGACCGACTCGGTCGCGCAGCGCCTCGAGCGGATCTTCGGCTTCATGGAGAACGAGATCGGCGTCCTCCAGGTGGAGAAGCGCATCCGCAACCGCGTCAAGCGGCAGATGGAGAAGACGCAGCGCGAGTACTACCTGAACGAGCAGCTCAAGGCGATCCAGAAGGAGCTCGGCGAGATCGACGAGGGCAAGGACGAGGCGTCCGAGCTCGAGGACCGGATCAAGAAGACCAAGCTGTCGAAGGAGGCCCACGACAAGGCGATGGCGGAGCTGAAGAAGCTCAAGACCATGAGCCCGATGTCGGCCGAGGCGACGGTGGTGCGCAACTACCTCGACTGGATGCTCAACATCCCCTGGAAGAAGCGCACCAAGGTCAAGAAGGACGTCAGGCACGCCGAGGCGGTGCTGAACGCCGACCACTACGGCCTGGAGAAGGTCAAGGAGCGCATCCTCGAGTACCTGGCGGTCCAGCAGCGCTCGCAGAAGCTGCGCGGCCCGATCCTCTGCCTCGTCGGCCCGCCCGGCGTCGGCAAGACCTCGCTCGGCAAGTCGATCGCGCGCGCCACGGGCCGCAACTTCGTGCGCATGTCGCTCGGCGGCGTGCGCGACGAGGCGGAGATCCGCGGCCACCGGCGCACCTACATCGGCTCGATGCCCGGCAAGGTCATCCAGGGCATGAAGAAGGCCAAGTCGTCGAACCCGCTCTTCCTGCTCGACGAGATCGACAAGCTCGGCGCCGACTGGCGCGGCGACCCGACCTCGGCGCTGCTCGAGGTGCTGGACCCGGAGCAGAACGGCACGTTCAACGACCACTACCTCGAGGTCGACTACGACCTCTCGGACGTGATGTTCATCACGACGGCGAACAGCCTGCGCATGCCGCAACCGCTGCTCGACCGCATGGAGATCATCCGGATCCCCGGCTACACCGAGGACGAGAAGGTCGAGATCGCCAAGCGCCACCTGATCCCGAAGCAGACGGAGGCGCACGCGCTCAAGGCGGGCGAGTGGGAGATCGCGGACGAGGCCCTGCGCGACCTCATCCGCTACTACTGCCGCGAGGCCGGCGTCCGCAACCTCGAGCGCGAGATCGCGAACCTGACCCGCAAGGCGACGAAGGAGATCGTCACCGAGAAGGCGAAGAAGGTGAAGGTCACGCGCGCGAACCTCGAGAAATACGCGGGCGTGAAGAAGTACCGCTGGGGCGAGACGGAGACCGAGGACCTGGTCGGCGTGACCAACGGCCTCGCCTGGACCGAGGTCGGCGGCGAGCTGCTCTCGATCGAGGCGACCGTCGTCCCCGGCAAGGGCAAGATGACGATCACCGGGAAGCTCGGCGACGTCATGCAGGAGTCGGTGCAGGCCGCGCATTCCTACGTGCGCAGCCGCGCCACCGCCTTCGGCATCCGCCCGCCGATCTTCGACAAGAAGGACATCCATGTCCACGTGCCCGAGGGCGCCACGCCCAAGGACGGGCCGTCCGCGGGCGTCGCGATGATCACCTCGATCGTCTCCGCGCTCACGGGCATCCCGGTGCGGCGCGACCTCGCCATGACGGGCGAGATCACGCTGCGCGGCCGCGTCCTGCCGATCGGCGGCCTGAAGGAGAAGCTGCTGGCCGCGCTCCACTCCGGGCTCAAGCAGGTGCTGATCCCGAAGGAGAACGAGAAGGACCTGGCCGACATCCCCGACAACGTGAAGAAGGGGTTGAGGATCGTCCCGGTGTCCACGGTGGACGAGGTGATCGCCGAGGCGCTGACCCGCGCGCCGATCGCCATCGAGTGGATCGAGCCGGTCGAGGTCGAGGCGGTCGCGAAGAAGCCGGAAGGCGAGGGCGGCCTCGTCACCCACTGACCTCGGCGGTTGCCCGCCGCGCAAGGAGAAGGCCCCGCGCCCGCGCGGGGCCTTTTTCATGCCCGCCGCCGCGTGGCATAACGCCGGCGGCACGCGGAAGGGCGATTAGCTCAGTTGGCAGAGCGCCTCCTTTACACGGAGGATGTCGGCGGTTCGAGCCCGTCATCGCCCACCGCGCCCCGGCCCGGTCAGCCCATGCCGAGCAGGCGCGCGAGCGCGCTCCCGAGGAACCGGCCGGGCAGGAGGGCGAAGAGCGCCGCCCCGGCAAGGCCAGCGAGGGTCCCGATCATCGACCGCCGATGCGCGACGACGTTCCCGCGGCGTATCGCGAGCACGGCCTGGGGCACGCCGACCGCGACGACCAGCGTGAAGACATGGATCCAGCCGATCTCGAGGAAGGACGGGATCCAGAGGGACGACACGGCGACGACGCCCATCAGCGCCACCCAGGCCCGGCCGAGAAGTCGATGCGCCCGCGTACCCTTCGCGCGCGCGAGGAGCAGCGCGCCGAGCGCGAGGGCGAGGCTCGCGGCGCAGAGGTGGATGGCGATGGCGGTCGACACGGGAAGCGCTTCACGCTAGCAGATTCCGGCGCGGAAGGAGCGGCTCCATGAGGATCGACGGCAAGGCCTATCGCAGCATCTGGCGCGAGGGCGGCGAGCACGCCGTGCGCATCCTCGACCAGACGCTCTTCCCGCACGCCTTCGAGGTGCTGGTCCTGCGCGACGCCGCGGCGGTGGCCGAGGCGATCCGCACGATGCGCACGCGCGGCGCGCCGCTGATCGGCGCCTGCGGCGCCTATGGCCTCGCGCTCGCGCTGCGCGCCGATCCCTCGGACGCGGGGATGGCGGCGGCGCACGCGACGCTCAACGCGACGCGGCCCACGGCCGTCAACCTGCGCTGGGCGCTGGACCGCGTGCGCGACGGCGTGGCCGCGCTGCCGCCCGGCGCGCGCGCCGAGGCGGCCTTCGCGCTCGCCGATGCGATCTGCGACGAGGACGTCGCGATCAACCGCGCGATCGGCGAGCACGGGCTGGGCCTCGTGCGCGCGGCGGCCGCGCGCAAGGGCGGGGGGAGGGTGGACATCCTCACGCATTGCAACGCGGGCTGGCTCGCCACCGTCGACTGGGGAACCGCCACCGCGCCGATCTACATGGCGCACGACTCGGGCATCGACGTGCATGTGTGGGTCGACGAGACGCGTCCGCGCAACCAGGGCGCCGCGCTCACGGCCTGGGAGCTCGGCCGGCACGGCGTGCCGCACACGCTGGTGGCCGACAATTCCGGCGGCCACCTGATGCAGCACGGGCTCGTCGACCTCTGCCTCGTCGGGACGGACCGCGTCACGCGCGACGGCGACGTGTGCAACAAGATCGGCACCTACCTGAAGGCGCTCGCGGCGCACGACAACGGCGTGCCGTTCTATGCCGCGGTCCCGTCTTCCACGTTCGACTGGACGCTCGAGGACGGCGTGAAGGAAGTCCCCATCGAGGAGCGGAGCGAGCAGGAGGTCCACGCCGTGACCGGGCGTCTGTCCTCGGGCGAGCTCGCCACGGTGAAGGTGACGCCTCCGGGCGTGCGCGCCTCCAACCCCGGC
>CANMWW010000337.1 GCA_947500965.1 Alphaproteobacteria bacterium | reverse complement strand
GACGCCTTCACGCGCGAGGAGCTCTGGGGCGTGATGCAGAACCTCTGGCTGGAGCGCAGGTTCACCGCCGTGCTGGTCACCCACGACCTGCGCGAGGCGGTCTACCTCGCCGACACGGTCTACGTGATGAGCCGTCGTCCGGGGCGCGTCGTGATGGTCCGGCCGATCGACCTGCCGCGGCCGCGCACGCTGGCCAGCACCTTCGAGCCCGCCTTCGTGGACATCGTCCACGAGCTGCGCGACCGCATCCACCAGGAATACGCGTGATGACCGAGAGCCAGAGCCGCCTGCTCCAGGCCGCGATGCCGTGGCTCGTCATGGCCGTGTTCCTGCTCGCCTGGGAGGCCTCCTGCGTCGCCTTCTCGATCCAGGAGATCATCCTGCCGCGGCCGTCGCGGATCATGGCCGTCTCGGTCGAGCGCTTCGACATCCTGCTGCGCTTCTGCCTCGAGACGCTGTGGACGACGCTGCTGGGCTTCGCGCTGGCGATCGGCTGCGGCCTCGTGCTCGGCCTCGCGATCGGCGCGTCGCCCTTCGTCTATGCCGGCCTCTACCCGCTGCTGATCGCCTTCAACGCGATCCCCAAGGTCGCGATCGTGCCGATCCTGATGATCTGGCTGGGCGTCGGCGCGACGCCCGCGATCATCACGGCCTTCGTGATCTCGTTCTTCCCGATCGTGGTCAACGTGGCCACCGGCCTCGCGACGATCGAGCCGGAGATGCGCGACGTGATGCGCTCGCTCGGCGCGACGCGCTACGAGATCCTGACCAAGGTCGGCATCCCGCGCGCCATGCCCTACCTCTTCGGCAGCCTCAAGGTCGCGATCACGCTCGCCTTCATCGGCTCGGTGATCTCGGAGACGGTGGGCGGCAACCGCGGCATCGGCTTCCTGATGCTCTCGGCCGGGGCGCGCAACGACGCGGCCACGACCTTCGCCGGCCTCTTCGCGATCGCGATCATGGGCATCCTCATGTACGCGCTCTGCGCGGTGGTCGAGCGGCGCATGACGCGCTGGGCCTTCCGCGGCGAGATTATCGGCTGAGGCCTCGCCGACCGGCGAAGGCGGCTAGCCCTCGAACTCCGCGGCGAGCCGCGCGAGCGCGGGGTCTGGCGCGGCATAGCTGACGATCGCGACGTCGAGGCCGAGGCCGCGCGCGAGGTCGAGCGCGCGGCGCATCGCGCCATGGATCCATCGCTGGTCGTTGCCGAAGGCGCCGCCGCCGAGGCTCGTCAGCAGGACGCGGGGCGAGCCGCCGCGCGAAGCGGACAGCGCGGCCGCGAGCAGCGTCGCCTCGTAGGCCGCCTCGAGGACGAGCGTCGCGAAGTCGCGCCAGGCCGAAGCCGGATGCGCGCCATAGGCGACGGGCAGGGCGGAGCAGAAGGCCTGGCTGACCACCGGCCGGTCCGGTCCGGGATGGTCCGTCACCTCGACGTCGTGGTGCAGGCCGATCGCGAGCCGCGCGCGCAGCGCGTCGGTGCCTGCCTCGTCGAGCCCGCGCAGCAGCGCCGAGATCGCGGCGAGGCCGTCGCGCGTGCACAGCGCGTAGCCGTTGCGCATCTCCCAGAGCCGGCCCTGCTCCATGCCCGTCGCGGCGGCGAGCGCCGCCCCAAGCCCGGCAAGCGCGTCGAGCTGGCGCGTGGCGGCCTGCCCGCGCTCGCCACCGAGCGGGACGAGGTAGTTGCGGAAGATCGTCGCCGCGCCCGCGGCGATCGCGCAGGCCGGGCCCTGGGTGCGGTCCTGCGCGTAGCGCGCCACGCCGTCCTCCGGCGTCACGTCGGGCCCGACCATCTCCAGCAGGTTGAACTGCGAGGCGACCTGGAACAGCGCGCCCGCGTTCGCGGGCTCGCGATGCAGGGCGCGCGCGTCGCCGCGCAGGATCGCCACGCGCGTGGCGCCGCGCGGCGCGGTCGTCGCCGACAGCCGCGCGCGCAGCTCGCCAAGCGTCGGCATCTCCAGCCGCCCCGCGCCGTGGCTCGCGCCGCTCACGCGCGAGACCAGCCGCTCGCCGCGCATCTCCAGGAGCGCGCGCGTCTCCTCCCAGCCGCGTTCACGGAAGCCGACGAGCGTCTCGAACCAGTCCCTGGCCATCCTCATGCCCTTTCGCCGCGGGGCGCGCGCTGCGCCGAGAGTCCCGCGTCCCATTCCGGGCTGTCGCCGAAGCGCGGGACGAGGAAGTCGATGAAGCTCCGGACCTTCGCGGAGAGGTGCCGGCCCTGCGGGCGCACCGCGTGGATCGCGATCGGCGGCGCCTCGTGGCGCGGCAGGACGCGGCGCAGGCGGCCCTCGGCGAGGTCGCGGCCGACGATGAAGCTCGGCAGCACGACGATGCCCGCGCCGTGCAGCGCCGCGACGCGCAGCGCGTCGCCGTTGTTGGCGTGGAGCCGGCCGCGCACGCGCACCTCGCTCTCGTCCCCGCCGGGGCCGACGAAGCGCCACGCGTCGCGCACGGGCGCGTAGGTGTAGCCAAGGCATTCGTGCCCGGCGAGGTCGGCCGGTGCCTTCGGCACGCCGGCGCGGCGCAGGTAGGACGGCGCGGCGCAGGCGACCAGCCGGCAGGGCGCGAGCCGGCGCGCGACAAGCGAGCTCGGCGCGAGCCTGCCGATGCGGATGGCGAGGTCGTAGCCCTCCTCGACGAGGTCGACCATGCGGTCGTTGAGCGCGAGCTCGATCGATACCTGCGGATGCGTCGCCATGTAGGCCGCGACCGCCTCGGCGAGGTGCAGCGTGCCGAAGGAGACCGGCGCGTTGACGCGCAGCCGGCCCGAGGGCCGCGCCTGCAACGCGCCGACCATGCCTTCCGCGGCGGCGAGCTCGGCCAGGATCGCGACGCAGCGCTCGTGGTAGACGCGGCCCGCCTCGGTCGGCGCGACGCGGCGCGTGGTGCGGTCGAGGAGTCGCGCGCCGAGATGCGCCTCGAGGTCCTGGACGTGCCGGCTGGCCATGGCGCGCGAGATGCCGAGCGCGCGGGCCGCCGCGACGAAGCTCCCGCGCTCGACCACCGCCGCGAAGGCGCGCATTGCCACGATCCTGTCCATCCCCGGGCCTCCTGTCCGCGGCGCGCGGGGTAGCAGCCCCCGGCGCGATTGGTCAACGATGCGCAACAATCCGTTGCGCCGCGGGTGGATTGGAGCCGCGCGCCCGCCCGGCCATGTTCGCGGCCCTCAGGAACAGCACGCGCAGGAGCACGCCCATGGCCACCACCATCCTCCATGTCGATTCGAGCCCGCTTGGCGAGGCCTCGGCCTCGCGTCGCCTGACCGCGGACATCGTCGCCGCGCTGCGCGCCGCCGCTCCGGGCGCGCGCGTGCTGCGCCGCGACCTCGTCGCCGCGCCGCTCGGGCATCTCTCGGGCACGACGCTGCAGGGCTGGGGCGCCGCCGACATCGCCGCCCTCGCGCCCGAGGCGCGCGCGGAGGCGGAGCTGTCCGAGGCCTTGCTCGCGGAGTTCCTCGCCGCCGACACGCTGGTGATCGGCGCGCCGATGTACAATTTCTCCATCCCCTCGCAGCTCAAGGCCTGGATCGACCGCGTCGTGCGCGCGGGGCGGACCTTCCGCTACGGCGACAAGGGCCCGGTCGGGCTCGCGACGGGCAAGCGCGCCATCGTCGCCTCCTCGCGCGGCGGCGCCTATTCGGGCGACGCCGGGCGCCAGGCGCTCGACCACCAGGAGGCCTACCTGAGAACGGTGCTTGGCTTCGTCGGCATCGCCGACGTGGCGGTGGTGCGCGCCGAGGGCCTCGCGATGGGAGAGGCGGCGCGCGCGGCGGCGCTGGCCGCGGCGGCGCGGGACATCGCCGGCCTCGCGCCGGCGGCGGCCTGACCGGGGCGCCCCGATGATCGAGGCGCGTCCCTTCGCGGGGCTCGGCGGCGCGGACCATGGCTGGCTGCGCGCGCGCCACCATTTCTCCTTCGCCGGCTACAGCGGCCCCGCGCGCATGGGCTGGGG
>CANMWW010000336.1 GCA_947500965.1 Alphaproteobacteria bacterium | reverse complement strand
GCGGATGACGAGGTCGCGGTCGACATAGCCGACATAGCCGGACACCTGGTCCGCGAGCCAGTCGGTGAAGTAGCGCGCGGAGCGCAGGTTGCCGCCGGTGCCCGGCGCGCCCAGCGGCATGCGGCGCGCCGCCTCGACCGTGGCGGCGCTGGCGAAGCGCGCCTCGACCAGGTTCTCGAGCACCTCGTCGGCGCGGCGCAGCGAGCGCGCCCGGTCGCTGGTCGGCGCGTAGCGGGACGGCGCCTTCAGAAGGCCGACGATCACCGCCGCCTCGCGCATGTTCAGCTGGCGCGCCGACTTGCCGAAATAGCGCTGCGAGGCCGCTTCCACGCCATAGGTCGCGGCCCCGAGATAGACGCGGTTCAGGTAGATCGTGAGGATCTGGTCCTTGGTGAAGCGTCGCTCGAGCCAGAGCGCCAGCAGGAATTCCTGGATCTTGCGCTCGAAGCTGCGCTCGTGCGTCAGGAAAACGTTCTTGGCGAGCTGCTGGGTGATCGTGCTTCCACCCTGCACGACGCGGCCCGCGCGCAGGTTGACGACCGCGGCGCGCGCCAGGCCGACGGGATCGACGCCGAAATGGCTGTAGAAGCGGCGGTCCTCGGTCGCGAGCAGCGCCTGCGGCAGGTGCGCCGGCATCTCGGAGAGCTGCACCGCGCCCGCGAAGAGGTCGCCGGTCGTGCCGACGACCTGTCCAGACGCGTCCTCGAAGCTCATGCTCGGCCGGCGGTCGAAGCTGGCGATCGCGCCGATGTCGGGCAGGCGCAGCGCGTACCAGGCGAGGACCAGCGCCGCCGCGATCGCGCCCCAGATCGACAGCGCGAGGCACCAGCGCAGCAGCGCGAGCAGGATGCTCCGGCGCCGCTTCCTGCGCGGCGGCTTGCCGCCCCGCGCCCTGCGGCCGTCATCGGCGGGCGCGCCGCGACGCGCCTTCTGCTCGCGGGGCGGGCTGCTGCCGAAATGCGGCTCCTGTCGCTGGTTTCCCGGGCGTCGCACGCGCGGCTACCTAGCACCGCATTCGGGCAAGAGCTAGGCGCGCCACGCCGCGCTCGCCTATAGTCCCGCCGCCCATTTCCAGAACCGGAGCAGGACACACATGGCAAGCCAGTCGATCAAGCGCATCAAGCCCGGCACCCGCATGAGCCAGGCCGTCGTCAGCAACGGCATCGTCTTCGTCGCGGGCCAGGTCGCCCAGAACCCCGGCAAGACGGTCGGCGAGCAGACGAAGCAGATCACCGCCCAGCTCGACGAGCTGCTCGCGGCCGCCGGCTCGCACAAGACCCGGCTGCTCTCCGCCAGCATCTGGCTGACCGACATCTCCACCTTCGCGGAGATGAACGCGGTGTGGGATTCGTGGGTCCCGGCCGACATGGGCCCGGCGCGCGCTACGGTCGAGGCTAAGCTCGCCGCGCCGCAATACCGCGTCGAGATCGCCGTGACCGCCTCGGTCGGCAAGCCGGTCGCCGCCGCCAAGGCGCGCCCGAAGGCGAAGGCCAAGGCCAAGGCGAAGTCCAGGCGTCGCTGAAGCCGCGCGCGAAGCAAGGGAAGGCCGGCTCCCGGGAAGGGGGCCGGCCTTCTTCACTGGCGCCGCGCGTCAGCGCGCGATGACGCCCTGGCCGCGCAGGAACCCGAGCAGCGGCAGCAGCGGCAGGCCGAGGATCGTGAAGAAGTCGCCCTCGACGCGCTCGAAGAGCTGCGCGCCCAGCCCCTCGAGCTGGTAGGCGCCCACGGATCCAAGCGCCGCGTCGCCGATCGTGCCGACGTAGCGTTGCGCGAAGCCGGCATCGAAGCCGCGCATCGTCAGCAGCGCGACGTCCGTCGCGTCCCAGATCGCCTTGCCGTCGCGCATCGCCACGGCGGCGCTGTAGAGCCGGTGCGTGCGGCCGGCGAGCGCCATGAGCTGCGCCACCGCGCGCGCCGCGTCGGCGGGCTTGTCGAAATGCCTGCCCTCGCACTCGATCATCGAATCCGCGCCGACGACGATCGCGCCGGAATGGCGAAGCGACACGCGCTCCGCCTTGAGTCGCGCCAGCATGCCGGCGATCTCCGCGACCGGCGCGCCGCGCGCGCGCATCTCGTCCTTCACCGCGCCCTCGTCGATGTCGGCGGCGTCGCATTCCACCAGCACGCCCGCGTTGGCGAGCATGCCGCGGCGCGTCCGGCTTGCCGAGGCGAGCACGAGCGGAGGCGCGCCCGCGCCCGGGCCTAGCGTCGTGGTCCCCATGTCCTCATCCCTTCCCAAGGCGGCGTTCCTGCAGCAGCGCGAGGATCGAGGCCGCCGTCTCCTCGATCGAGCGTCGCGACGTCTCCAGCACCGGCCAGCCCCGCGCACCGAAGAGCCGCCGCGCGGCCTGGACCTCCTCGCGCACCCGCTCGGGGTCCGTATAGCCGGTCTCGCGGTTCTCGTTCAGCAGGCGCAGGCGGTTTCGCCGCACCGCCACCAGTGCCGTCGGATCGTTGGTCAGGCCGACGACCAGAGGCCCGCCCTCGGCGAAGGGCCTGAGCGCGTCGAGCTCGGCAGGCGGCTCCATGCCGGGCACGAGCGGCACGTTCGCCGCCTTGAGCCCGCGATTGGCGAGGTAGATGCAGGTCGGCGTCTTGGACGAACGCGACACGCCGACGAGCACGACATCGGCGTTGCGCAGGTCGCCCATCGCCTGCCCGTCGTCGTGCGACATGGCGAAGTCCATCGCCGCGATGCGCGCGAAATAGTCGGCGTCGAGCTGGTGCTGGCGCCCTGGCCTGTGGCCGGCCTCGGCATGGAGGAACTCGCCGAACGCCTCGAGCACGGGATCGAGGACGGCGATGCAGGGCACGCCCAGGCGCGAGCAGGCCTCGATCAGCCGCGAGCGTATGCGCGGGTCGACGAGGGTGAAGAGGACGACGCCGCGATCGGCCGCGACGCCCTCCGCGACCTTGTCGACCTGTCGCTCGGTCCGGATCATCGACCAGACATGCTCGATCGGCTCGAAGGAGTCGAACTGCACGAGGCAGGCGCGGGCGACCGCGAGATTGGTCTCGCCGGTCGAGTCCGACACGAGGTGGAGGTGGAACTTCTTCATCCACAGGCACCGCGGGAGAAGGGGCGGAAGAGGTGGACAACCCGGCACTTGTCCATAGGCACCATGATCCTGTCCCGGCTGGGCGGATTCCCCACCCCGTCCACCCAACAGGAGGGCGGAATCCGGGCAGGCGACGCAATGGCGTGGACAAGCCTCATGGCGCGCAGACTGTCCCGTCCATCCACACCCCGTCCATCCATGTTTTCCTCGTTGGCGCGAAAGGCAAATACGGATCCATGCCCATTATCCTCCACAGGCAGGCAGGCCATGCCCCGGGCGGTGGAGGAAACCGTGGATTGCCACGGGATCGCCGTGATCCACGTCATCAACAGGCACCTACTACCTCCTCATCTTTTCTCTTCAATCCTTCTTTTCTGATGTATTGAGCCGCGCGTGATGACCGGAACCGAGCCAGGGACACGCCCGATCCTCGTCCGCGCCCTCTTCGGCGAGGCGACGTCGCGCGCGCCGTTCTGGTTCATGCGCCAGGCCGGGCGCTACCTGCCGGAATACCGCGCAATCCGGGCCACCGCGCCCGACTTCGTCGCCTTCTGCCTCGACCCGGAGAAGGCATTCGAGGTGACGCTGCAGCCGCTGCGCCGTTTCGGGATGGATGCCGCGATCCTCTTCGCGGACATCCTGCTCGTCCCGCACGCGCTCGGGGCCGGGGTCGCATTCAAGGCGGGCGAGGGGCCCGTGCTCGAGCCCGTGCGCGACGCCGCCGCGGTGGCCCGCCTCGAGCCGGCGCTCGCGGGCGCCGCCGAGCGCCTCTCGGCGGTCTACGAGACGGTCTCCAGGGTGCGCGCCGCGCTCGACCCCGCGAAGGCGCTGATCGGCTTCGCGGGCAGTCCCTGGACGGTCGCGACCTACATGGTCGAGGGTGGTGGCGGCCATG
>CANMWW010000335.1 GCA_947500965.1 Alphaproteobacteria bacterium | reverse complement strand
ACGAGGACGCTCATCTCAGATCACCTTGGCTTCGTTCTTCAGCTTGTCGACGAGCTCGCCGACGTCCTTGACCTTGACGCCCGCGAGGCGCTTGGCCGGCTCGGCGACCTTCAGCGTCACCAGGCGCGGCGCCGCGTCGACGCCCAGCGCCTCCGGCGTCAGCGTCTCGATCGGCTTCTTCTTCGCCTTCATGATGTTGGGCAGCGAGGCGTAGCGCGGCTCGTTGAGGCGCAGGTCGGTGGTCACCACCGCCGGCAGCCGGAGCGCCAGCGTCTCGAGGCCGCCATCGACCTCGCGCGTCACCTCGAGCCCGCCCTCGGCCGGCGCCACCTTCGAGGCGAATGTGCCCTGCGACCAGCCGAGCAGCGCGGCGAGCATCTGGCCCGTCTGGTTGCTGTCGTCGTCGATCGCCTGCTTGCCGACGATGACGAGCTGGGGCGACTCGCGCTCGGCGATCGCCTTGAAGAGCTTGGCGACCGCGAGTGGCTGCAGCTCGGCGTCGGTCTGCACGAGGATGCCGCGATCGGCCCCCATCGCGAGCGCGGTGCGCAGCGTCTCCTGCGACGCCGCCGGCCCCATCGACACCGCGACGATCTCGGTCGCGATGCCCTTTTCCTTGAGGCGGACCGCTTCCTCGACGCCGATCTCGTCGAAGGGGTTCATGGACATCTTGACGTTGGCGGTCTCGACGCCCGTGCCGTCCGCCTTCACGCGGACCTTCACGTTGTAGTCGATGACGCGCTTGACCCCGACCAGGACCTTCATCGGATGATGCTCTTTTCTTGTGGAAATTCCGTCACTTAGTGACGAGTTGCGAGTAGGCCGCGCAAAATAGGGCCCGGCCGCGGGCAAGTCAACGCGCCCTCCGCGCATCCCCCACCCCCTGCGCGGACTTTGCTACACTCCGGGCCAGCGGACGCCCGGGGAAACGGGGCCGCGGCAGGGGAGACGACACGAGATGATCACGCGTGCCCAGCTGCTGGCGATCATGCCCAACGCCGCGCCCGCGGCGCCCCAGTACCTGCGCCCGCTCGGCGAGGCGATGGGGCGCTACGCGATCGACAGGCCTGCGCGCCAGGCCGCCTTCCTCGCCCAGCTCGCGCATGAATCCGGCCAGCTGCGGCGCGTGCAGGAGAACCTCAACTACGCCTGGGACGGGCTGCGGAAGGTCTTCCCGCGCCATTTCCGAAGCGACGCCGAGGCGCAGGCCTATGACCGCCAGCCCGAGCGCATCGCCAACCGCGTCTACGCCAACCGCATGCTCAACGGCGACGAGGCGAGCGGCGACGGCTGGCGCTTCCGCGGCCGCGGCCCGATCCAGGTGACCGGTCGCGAGAACTACCGCAAGGCCGGCCAGGCGCTGGGCATCGGGCTCGAGAGCGATCCCGACCGCATGCTCGACCCCGCGACGGGCTGCCTCGCCGCGGCGTGGTTCTGGCACTCGCGCGGACTCAACACGCTCGCCGACGCGGACAGCGAGAACGGCTTCCGCGAGATCACGCGCCGCATCAACGGCGGGTTCCTCGGGCTCGAGGAGCGGATCCACTACTGGGAGCGCGCGCGCCAGGTCCTCGGCCTGCCCGATTTCGGGCCCGTGATGGCGCAGCGCATGGGCGCCGTGCGCATGCCGCCTGGCACGCGCCCGGTCTACGCGCCCGTCGAGGAGCCCGCGCCCGCCCCGCAGCCGCCCGTGCCTGCGCCGAAGCCCGGCGTGAAGTCCAGGCCCAGGCCGAAGGTCAAGCCGAAGGCCAAGGCAAGGGCGAAGCCCGTGGCCAAGGCCAAGCGGGTGGCCTCCCCGCCGGCAAGGCGCAAGGCCGCCGCGAAGCCCCCTGCCGCCGCGAGGCGGTCCGCGCCGAAGCGCAAGGCTGCCGCGCGGCGCGGGAAGCCGCGCCCGCGGCGCTGACGCGTCAGCGGTTGGAGCCGGGGACCCAGAGCACGTCGCGCCTGCCGTCCTCGTTGAGGTGGCGCGACAGCACGAAGAGATGGTCGGAGAGCCGGTTGGCGTAGCGCACGGCCGCGGGGTTGACCGGCTCCGTCGCGGCGAGTTCCACGATCAACCGCTCCGCGCGCCGTGCCACCGTGCGCGCGAGATGCAGGTAGGCCGCGGCCGGCGAGCCACCCGGCAGGATGAAGGAATCGAGCGGCGCGAGCTTCTCGTTCATCGCGTCGATCTCGTGCTCCAGCCGCTCGACCTGGCGGTCGCTGATCCGCAGCGGCGGGTATTTCGGGTTTTCCTCCTCGGGCGTGCAGAGATCCGCGCCGAGGTCGAAGAGGTCGTTCTGGATGCGGCCGAGCATCGCGTCGGCGTCGCCCGTCGCGTGCAGCCGCGCGATGCCGACCGCCGAGTTCGCCTCGTCGACGGTGCCGAAGGCCGCGACCCGGGTCGAGGACTTGGACACGCGCGCGCCGTCGCCGAGAGAGGTCTCCCCGGCGTCTCCGCCGCGGGTGTAGATGCGCGTCAGTCGTACCATCAGCCGAGCCTCGGGAGCAGGAAGTAGAGCGCGATGAGCAGCAGCGCCGCCGCCTGCGAGGCGACGCGCGCGCGCATGAGCCGGTTGCCCCATCGGGCGTTGGCCGCGCCGCCCCTGGCCATCACGGCGAGCCCGGCGAAGAGGGAGGCGACGACCGCGAGCGCGGCCGCGGCGATGAGGTAGGGGAGGAGGGTCTGCATCATCTGGATCCGCCCATGTAGCGCGTCGCGCGGCTCAGGCCAGCGTGAAGGTGAAATCGCGACGCTCGGCCGCCAGCCGCCGCAGCAGGCCGCACAGCGCGTCGAAGTCGGCGCCCAGCCTCTCCCGCGCGCGCGCATGGTCGCGCCAGACGATCGCGAAGGGGCCGCGGACCTCGCCGCGCAGCACGTCCCAGAGCGCGTCGAGGTTGCGCGGCGCGGCCTCCCCGAGGCCGAGCTCGCGCCCGATCCGGGCCAGCGCCGCTGCCTTGTCCGGCAGCCCGGCGTCGAGCAGGACGGTCTTCATCGCGGCACCTCGCGGAAGCTCTGGTAGTGGTCGGTGGTGACGTAGACGAGCCTGTCGGAGGAGAAGACGAGCCGGCGCGCGCCGCGGCGCCCGCAGGCAAAGTCGAGGTCCGCCTCGCGCCAGCTGCGCCCCTGCCTCTCCGGCAGGCGCCGCTCGTAGTTGCCGAAGCGGTCGCCGCCGATGGCCCGGCCGCGCGCGACGCGGCACAGGTCCTCGCCCGGTCGCCAGCCGAGGCGCTCGGCCTCGCGCTTGTCGACGTAGCGCGCGGGAAGCCTGCCGTCGCGGCGCACCGACAGCACCGTCTCGACGAAGCCGTCGATGTCGCGCAGGCCGAGCTCGGCCGCGAAGGCGGACAGGCGCTGCTCCTCGGGCGAGCGCGCGGAGGCGGGCCCGCCGAGGCATGCGGCGAGGAGGACGAGGAGCAGGAGCAGCCTGCGAAGGACCATGCGACCGGCGCCCTCAGTTGCGCGATGCCAGCAGGCCGCGCACGACGACCTGCGCCTGGATCTCGGCGGCGCCCGCGAAGATGTTCAGGATGCGCGCGTCGACGAGCAGCCGCGAGACCTCGTATTCCTCGGCATAGCCGTTGCCGCCATGGACCTGCACGGCGTTGTCCGCAGCCGACCAGGCCGCGCGCGCGGCCCAGAGCTTCGCCATGCCGGCCTCGATGTCGCAACGCCTGTCCTCGTCCTTCGCGCGCGCCGCGGCGAGGGTGAGCTGGCGCGCGATCGTCGCGTCGACCGCGATCGCGGCGAGCTTGTGGGCGACGCGCGGGAACGCGGCGATCGGGCGGCCGAACTGCATGCGCCCGCGCGCGTAGGAGAGCGCCGCGGCGAGCGCCGCGCGCGCGACGCCGACGGCGCGCGCGGCGGTCTGGATGCGCGCGGACTCGAAGGTGGCCATCAGCTGGCGGAAGCCCTGGCCCTCGACGCCGCCCAGCAGCGCGTCGCCGGGCACCTCGAAGCCGTCGAAGGCGAGCTCGTATT
>CANMWW010000334.1 GCA_947500965.1 Alphaproteobacteria bacterium | reverse complement strand
CGATGCGCGGCGAGGATCTCGGGGAAGCGGAAGCCCTGCGGGGTCTGCGCGCGGTAGAGGCCATTGCGGGCGACCGTGGCGCCGACGAGCATCCCCGCGGCGTTGCGCTTGAGCGTGTCCGCGACGGGCAGCGCCGGGATCGCGCCGGCATGCGCGTCGAGCGCGTCGAGGACACGGTCGACGAGGTCGTGGCGCAGGAACGGACGCGCGGCGTCATGCACCAGCACGATATCCGGCGCCGCCGCCACGAGCGCCTCGAGCCCGGCGCGGACGGAGTCCTGGCGCGTCGCGCCGCCCGGGACCGGCTCCATCAGGCGCGCGCGCAGTCCCTCCGTCGCCGCCTCGTAGGCGAGCCGGTCATCGGGGTGGAAGACGACGAGCATGTCGTCCACGCGCGGATGCGAGGCGAGGACGCGCAACGTGCGCGTGAGCACGGGAAGCGAGCCGACATGCTGGTACTGCTTCGCGATGCCATCCGCCTGGCGCGCGCGCGTGCCACGGCCCGCCGCGACCACGAGGCATGCGACCCTCGGCCGCCCCCGTCCTTCGTCCATGCGATCCCCCATGCAGGACGCGGAGCATAGCGCCGAGGCGCCGGGGCGCGGCGACGCTCGTCGGGCTGTCTTCCAATTGTCATCGAGCCGGCAGCCCGCCTCGATTGACGAGCCATCGCGGCAGGCCTAGTAACCGCGCATCGACACGGGGTGCTGCGCCGGTTGCCGGCGCGGCTGAGATCACACCCGCAGAACCTGATCTGGGTCATTCCAGCGGAGGGAGTCGCTATGCCTGCTGCCATCCGTCCATGGGCGCTTCCGCTCCGCGCGCCGACACTCCTGATCCTGCTGTGGGCGCTCCTCGCCCCGGTGCCGGCGCGCTGCGTCGAACTGGTCTTCAACTACCCGATCGCCGTCGGAGGGCCGATCGCGCGGCTCATCGACGAGATGGCGGCGGAGTTCGAGCGCGAGAACCCGGGAATCCGTGTGAGGCCCGTCCACGCGGGCTCCTACAACGACACGCTGGCGAAGAGCCTGACCGCGCTCCGGGCGGGCCAGGGCCCGCATCTCGCCGTGCTCCTCGCGAGCGACGTCTTCTCGCTGGTCGACGAGGACGCGATCGTCGCGATCGAGGACCTCGTGCGCACCGACGACGACCGCGCATGGCTCGAAGGCTTCATCCCCGCCCTCATGTCCAACGGCCGCGCCGCCGGGAAGACATGGAGCATCCCGTTCCAGCGCTCGACCGTCGTGCTCTACTGGAACAAGGACGCCTTCCGGCAGGCGGGCCTCGACCCGGAGGCGCCACCCGAGACCTGGGACGAGATGGTCGAGGCCGCGCGACGGCTCGTCCTGCGCGACGCCGCGGGCCGGGTGCAGCGCTGGGGCGTCCAGGTTCCCTCCTCGGCCTTCCCCTACGCGCTGTTCCAGTGCTTCGCCGAGCAGGCAGGCGCGCGTCTCGTCGACGAGGACGGGCTGCGTACCTTCCTCGACACGCCCGAGGCGACGCGCGCGCTCCAGTTCTGGGTCGACCTCTCTCGCCGCCATGCCGTCCACCCTCCGGGCATCGTCGACTGGGGGACCGCGCCGGCGGACTTCCTGCTCGGCAAGGTCGCCATGACCTGGGTCACCACCGGGAACCTCGCCCATGTCGCGGCGAACGCCCGGTTCCCCTTCGGCGTGGCCATGCTTCCCGCGGACATGCGGCGCGGCTCGGTGCCCGGCGGCGGCAACCTCTATGTCTTCCGGAACGCGAGCCCCCGCGAGCGCGACGCGGCGCTGCGCTTCGCGCGCTTCCTCACCGCGCCGGAGCGCGCCGCCCAGTGGAGCATCGACACCGGCTACATCGCCGTCTCGGAGGCCGCCTGGCGGACCGAGCGCATGCGCGCGCATCTCGCGGCCAACCCGGCCGCCGCGGTCGCGCGGGACCAGCTGCGCCACGTGCGCGCGGAATTCTCCACCCACGACAACCAGCGCGTCGCCAAGGCGTTGAACGACGCGATCCAGTCGGCCCTTACCGGCGCGCGCGCGCCAGCCGAGGCGCTCGCGGCGGCGCAACGGGAGGCCGAGCGCCTGCTCCGGCCGCACCGCCGATGAGCCCGCCGACTGGCAGCGGCCCGCGTTTCGACGCGCACGCCGCCGCGCGCATCCTCGCCGAGGTCCGCCGGCGCCGCCCGCTCGTCCACAACATCGCGAACCAGGTCGCGATGGAGACGACCTGCGACATGCTGCTGGCTGTCGGGGCATCCCCGGCCGTCGTCGTCGCGCCGGAGGAAGCCGCTGAATTCGCACGGCGCGCGGACGCTCTCGCGGCGAACACCGGGACCCTGACCGCGGATCGCCGCGCCGCGCTGCGCCTCGCGGCGGCGGCGATGCGCGCCCAGGGCAAGCCATGGGTCCTCGATCCGGTCGGCATCGGCGGCTCCTCGCACCGGGACGCCGCGGCGCGAGAGCTCCTCGGGATGGCTCCGACCGTGCTCCGCGCGAATGCCGGCGAGGTCTCGCTCCTCGCCGGGGGGCATCGATCGGCGCTGCATGGCGTCGACGCCGCGCTGTCGACGCAGGAGGCGGCGCGCGACGCCTGCGCCCTCGCGCGCAAGGCGGGCGTCGTCGTGGCGATGACCGGCGCGGCCGACCTCGTCGCGGACGCCGCCTCGGGGACCTGGCTCGTGGCTGGCCATGCGCTCATGGCGCGCGCCACCGGGATGGGATGCGGCGCCACCGCGCTCGTCGCGGCGGCGCTCGCCGTGGAGCGCGATGCACGCGCCGCTGCGCTTGCCGCGCTCGCATGGCTCGCCGTCGCGGGCGAGGTCGCCGCCGCGCGCTGCCCGGGCCCCGGCAGCTTCCGGGTCGCCTTGCTCGATGTCCTGCACGCGCTCGACGACGAGATCCTCCTCGACCACGCGAAGGCATCCCCATGAAGCCCCGCCTCGACCTCTCGCTCTACCTCGTCACCGACCCCGCGATGACCGCCGCGCGCGGCCTCGTGGAGACCGTGCGCGCCGCGGCGGCAGGCGGGATCACGATGGTCCAGCTGCGCGACAAGGCCGCGGGCGACGCCGAGCTTGTCGCCCTCGCGCGATCGCTCGTCGACGCGCTTTCCGGCACGCCGATCCCCTTGATCGTCAACGACCGCGCCGACATCGCTGCCGCCGCGGGCGCCCATGGCGTCCATCTCGGGCAGGAAGATGGCGACCCGTCGCGCGCGCGCGCGCTGCTGGGCCCCGGCGCGATCATCGGCCAGTCCGCGGGCGACCTCGCGGAGCTGGCACGGGTCGACCCCGGCCTGGTGGACTATGTCGGCATCGGCCCCTTCGCCTCGACGGCGACGAAGGGCGACGCAGGCGCGCCGCTGGGTGCCGCCGGCTTCGCGCGGCTTCGCGCGGCGACGCCGCTTCCCGCGGTGGCCATCGGCGGCTTGGGCCCGGCGAACGCCGCGCAGGCGGTCGCCGCGGGCGCGGATGGCGTGGCCGTCGTCAGCGCGATCTGCGCGGCCGAGGACCCGGAGGCGGCGGCGCGCGCGCTCCGCGCCATCGCATGGGCGGGAAGGCGATGATCCCCAACGTGCTCTCGATCGCCGGCGTCGATCCCTCGGGCGGCGCCGGTATCCTCGCCGACCTCAAGGCGTTCTCGGCGCTCGGCGCCTACGGCACGGGCGTCGTCGCCGCGCTGACCGCGCAGAACACCAGGAGCGTCGACGCGGTGCAGATGGTCGCGCCGTCCTTCGTCGCGGCGCAGATCGACACGCTGCTCGCCGACGTGCGGATCGACGCCGTGAAGATAGGCATGCTCGGCAGCCCGCAGGTCGTCGAGGCCGTCGCGGGCCGGCTCGCCGCCCATGGCATGCGGCGGATCGTGCTCGACCCGGTCATGGTCGCGAAGAGCGGCGACCGCCTCCTCGCGGCCGAGGCCGTCGACGCGATGCGCCGCCTGCTGGTGCCGATGGCGAGCGTGCTCACGCCGAACCTG
>CANMWW010000333.1 GCA_947500965.1 Alphaproteobacteria bacterium | reverse complement strand
TCGCCGTGCTCGACTGCACGAAGGCCGTGATCGCGAAGCCGGTCGCGAAGGCGCGCAGGCGGTCGCGCGTGCTCGCCGCGATCACCCGCCGGATATGGGCGCCGAAGGCACGGGTGACGCCCGTGCGGACCATGCGCACGCCCCACAGCAGCAGGGCGACGCTGCCGACGAGCGTGATGAGGATCTCGGTTCCGTGCATGGCGTTTCCATTCCGATGATATCGGCGGCGGCGCGCCGGGCGCCAGAATTATGACCGTCGCGTTGCGGTTTTCCGTCCGGCGCGGGAGGCCGCGTCCATGAACGCGCCGACCAGCGCCATGTTGCGCCGCGCCGAGAGGCATACCGCGTATTCGCCGACGCTGAGCGCGGCGTCGGCGAAGGCGATCGCGCCGAAGCGTCGCTCGCCGCGATGCTCGCTCTCGAACACGACGCCGATGCCGAAGCCCGCGGCGACGGCCTCGCGCACGCCTTCGCGCGTCTCGGCCTCCATGATGGGCCCGAGCCGCACGCCGGCCCCGGCGATGGCCTGCTCGAAGACCTCGCGGGTGAAGGAGCCGCGCTCGCGCAGCACGACGGGCTGGCCGGCGAGTTCCGCGAGCCGCGCGCGCCGGCGCCGCGCCCAGGGATGGCGCCGGCCCGCGAACAGGATGAGGCGGTCGCGGCGCAGCTCCACCGCGTGGAGGCGCGGGTCGGGCCCGACCTTCGCGGTCACGGCGACGTCGGCCGCGCCCTCGAGCACCTGCTGCAGGACCGCCGCGGAGTTGCCGATCGCGAGGCGGAAGGTGAGGGCGGGATGCGTGCGGCGCAGCTCGGCGAGGATCGGGATGGCGTGGTGCGCGTTGTCGGCGCAGACGCGCAGGTGGCCGCGGCGCAGCGCCTTGGTGCCGGAGAGCAGCGCGCGCGCCTCGTCCTC
Organism: Alphaproteobacteria bacterium; assembly: GCA_947500965.1. Classification (GTDB taxonomy): domain Bacteria; phylum Pseudomonadota; class Alphaproteobacteria; order CACIAM-22H2; family CACIAM-22H2; genus CAIOSQ01. The sequence continues at coordinate 3,081 of CANMWW010000333.1, read as the reverse complement.
GAGCTCGAAGAGCCGCGTCGTGACGTCGTGGAGGTCCCGGCCGAGCGCCGTCAGCTCGAGCGCCCGCCCGCGGCGCTCGAACAGGCGCACGGCGTAGGCGGCCTCGAGCGCGGCGACGTGGCTCGACAGGGTCGGCTGGCTCACCTTCGCCGCCGCGGCCGCGCGGGTGAAGCCGCCCTCGCGCGCGACGAGGTGGAAGGCGCGCAGCTGGACCGGGTTCATCCCTCATAGCCTCCGTCTATGGAAAGGATCCGCATTATGTATTTGAGCCGCATCCCGCGCGCGGCGAAAATCGCGCGTTCCCTTCGACTGGAGGACGACATGGCCAAGGCGCAATCCGAGACCGGCGACCCGTTCCTGCTCACCCCCGGCCCGCTGACGACGTCGGCGAGCGTGAAGCGCGCCATGGTCCACGACTGGGGTTCGCGCGACGCGACCTTCGTCCGCTACAACCGCGAGGTGCTCGAGGCGATCGTCGAGGTCGCGGGCGGGCAGGGGACGCATGTCGCCGTCGGCATGCAGGGCAGCGGGACGTTCGCCGTCGAGGCGATGCTGACCAACTTCGTGCCGCGCGCCGGCAAGGTGCTGCTGCTGGTCAACGGCGCCTATGGCAAGCGCGCGCAGCGGATCTGCGAGATCGCCGGGCGCGCGCATGTCGTGCTCGAGACGCCGGAGGACACGCCGCCCGACCTCGCGCGGCTCGCCGCCGTCCTCGAGGGCGACCGTGCCGTGACGCATGTCTTCGCCGTCCATTGCGAGACGACGAGCGGCATCGCCAACCCGGTGGCCGGGATCGCGCGCCTGGTGGCCGCCGCGGGCCGCCGCCTGCTCGTCGATTCGATGAGCGCCTTCGGCGCGCTGCCGATCGACGCGCGCGAGGTCCGCTACGACGCGCTCGCGGCGTCGTCGAACAAGTGCCTCGAGGGCGTGCCCGGCATGGGCTTCGTGGTCTGCCGCAAGGACGCGCTGATCGAGTCCAGGGGCAACGCCACGACGCTCGTCCTCGACCTGCACGACCAGTGGCAGGCGATGGAGAAGACCGGCCAGTGGCGCTTCACCCCGCCCATCCAGGTGATCGTGGCGCTGCACCAGGCGATCCAGGAATACCGCGAGGCCGGCGGGCAGCCGGGGCGCCTCGCGCGCTACGCCAACAACTGCCGCGTCCTCGTCGAGGGCATGCGCGCGCTGGGCTTCCGCACGCTGCTGCCTGACGCGATGCAGGCGCCGATCATCGTCACCTTCCACATGCCCGCGGACCCGCGCTTCCAGTTCCAGCGCTTCTACGACGGCCTCAAGGACCGCGGCTACGTGATCTACCCGGGCAAGCTGACCGTCGCGGATTCCTTCCGCATCGGCTGCATCGGGCGCCTCGACGAGGGCCACATGCGCGGCGCGCTCGCCGCGGTGGCGGAGATGCTCGCCGAGATGGGCGTCGCCAGCGGCGCGCCCGCCCTGGCGGCGGCGTGAGCGGCGGCGAAGGGGAGCGGAAGATGGCAAGCGCGATCAGCATCAACGGAAGGACCTACGCCCGCCCGACGGCCCCGGTCGTCGTGGTCTGCGTCGACGGCTCGGAGCCGGGCTACATCGAGAAGGCGGTGGAGGCCGGCGGCGCGCCGTTCTTCGCGCGCGTCCTCGAGCATGGCACGGCGATCGTCGGCGACTGCGTCGTCCCGACCTTCACCAACCCGAACAACCTGTCGATCGTCACGGGCACGCCGCCCTCGGTGCATGGCATCTGCGGCAACTACTTCTACGACCGCGAGTCGGGCAGCGAGGTGATGATGAACGACCCGCGCTTCCTGCGGGTCGACACGATCTTCCGCGCCGCGCAGCAGGCCGGGCTGCGCCTTGCGGTCGTGACCGCCAAGGACAAGCTGCGCGGCCTGCTCGGCAAGGGGCTCGAACTCGCGCCTGGCAAGGCCTGCAGCTTCTCCTCCGAGAAGGCGGACAAGGCGACGGTCGCGGCGAACGGGATCGAGGGCGTGCTCGACCTCGTCGGCATGAAGCTGCCGGACGTCTACTCGGCCGAGCTGAGCGAGTTCGTCTTCGCCGCCGGGGTGAAGCTGATGGAGGGCTGGAAGCCCGACATCATGTATCTCTCGACGACGGACTACATCCAGCACAAGCACGCGCCCGGCACGCCGGTCGCCAACGCCTTCTACCGCATGATGGACGGCTACCTGGGCCGCCTCGACGCGATGGGCTGCGTCGTCGCGCTGACGGCCGACCACGGCATGAACGCGAAGCACGACGCGGCGGCCCAGCCGGACATCGTCTTCCTGCAGGACGTGCTCGATGGCTGGCTCGGCGCGGGGGCGGCGCGCGTGATCCTGCCGATCACCGATCCCTACGTCGTCCACCACGGCGCGCTCGGCTCCTTCGCGACCGCGTACCTGCCCGAGGGGACGGACGTCCCGGCGCTGCTGTCGCGGCTGTCGGACCTCCCCGGGATCGAGGCGGCGCTCGACCGCGCCGCCGCGTGCGCGCTCTTCGAGCTGCCGGCCGACCGCATGGGCGACATCGTCGTGGTCTCGACGCGCCACAAGGTCATCGGCACGAGCCTCGCGCGCCACGACCTCTCGGGCCTCAAGGAGCCGCTGCGCTCGCATGGCGGGATCTCGGAGCAGCGCGTGCCGCTGTTCCTGAACCGGCGCGTCGCGCTGGAGCCGGGGCGGCGCTACCGCAACTTCGACGTCTTCGACCTCGCTCTCAACCGCATCCAGGAAAGGGCCGCGGCATGAACAGGATGTCCCCCACCGCCGGCGCGCCGGTCCGCCGCGAGGCGATGCGCATCGCCGGCCGCAAGGTGACGACGGACGAGACGATCGACGTCCTCGATCCCTACACCGGCGCCGTCGTCGGCACGGTGCCCGCCGGGCGGCCCGAGCACGTGCGCGAGGCGCTGTCGATCGGCCACGGCTACCGCTCGAAGCTCACGCGCTACGAGCGCCAGCGCATCCTGATGGCCGCCGGCGAGAAGATCGCGGCCAGGCGCCAGGAGCTGGCCGAGCTGATCACGGCCGAGGCCGGGCTGTGCATGAAGGACTCGCTCTACGAGGTGGGCCGCGCCTACGACGTCTT
>CANMWW010000332.1 GCA_947500965.1 Alphaproteobacteria bacterium | reverse complement strand
TGGAGACAGGGCGCACGATCGTCCTCGTCACGCATTCGATCGCCGAGGCGGTCTTCCTCGCGGATCGCATCGTCCTGCTGAGCCCGCGGCCCGGCAGGATCGACACGGTGATCGAGGTTCCCTTCGAGCGGCCGCGGCCGCTCGCCCTGCAGACGGACGCCGCCTTCCAGGCGATCGTGCGCCGCCTGCGCTCGAGGCTGGAGGAGATCAGTTGAGCGACGGAAGCGCCAGGGCGCCGGCGAGGCGCCGCGCGGGAATCCCGCTCGAATGGATCACGACGCCGCTGCTCGTGGCGGCGGCCCTGCTCGCCTGGCACGGCTACGTCACGGGCTTCGGCGTGTCGCCCTTCATCCTGCCCAAGCCGGGGGACGTCATGTCCGCCTGGGCCGAGCTGCTGCGCACGCGCTCCACCTGGTGGCACAGCTGGGCGACGGTCTACGAGACCATCGCCGGCTTCTGCTTCGCGCTCGTCGCGGGCGTGCTGATGGGCGCTGTGCTCGGCAAGATCCCCTGGCTGGAGCGCACGCTGAACCCGTTCATCGTCGCGAGCCAGGTCGTGCCGAAGGTCGCGCTGGTGCCGCTCTTCGTCGTGTGGTTCGGCTTCGGCCCGACGACCAAGGTCCTGCTCGCCGCGGTGCTCGCCTTCTTCCCGATCTTCACCAACACGCTGCTGGGCGTGAAGTCGGTGGACCTCGGCCATCGCGACGTCATGACCAGCCTCAACACCAGCCGCCTGCAGCGCTTCCGCCACCTCGAGCTGCCGAGCGCGCTGCCCTACATCATCACCGGCATGGAGATCGGCATCGTGCTGGCGATCATCGGCGCGGTGGTGGGCGAGTATCTCGGCGGCAACCAGGGGCTCGGCTACCTGCTGATCGCGAAGATGAACGCCTACGAGACCGACATGCTGTTCGCGGTGCTCATCCACCTCACGGTGATCGGCTTCGCCTTCTACCTCTCGGTCGGGATGCTGCGCCGCTTCGTCATCCCCTGGCACGAGAGCGTCCAGGTGGAGAGGCGCGGCCGTTGAGCGCCGCCGATCGCGTCGCGGTCGTGGGCGCGGGGCCGGTCGGCCTCGTTCTCGCGCTGCTTCTCGCGCGTGCGCGCATCCCGGTCCTGGTCGTCGAGCAGGGCGAGGCTCTGCCCACCGACCTGCGCGCCTCGACCTTCCACCCGCCGACGCTGGAGATGCTCGACGGGCTCGGCCTCGCCGCGGGCATGCTCGAGCTCGGCGAGCGCACGCCGACCTGGCAGATCCGCATGCACGAGACGGGGGAGAAGGCGCTGTTCGACCTCTCCGTCCTCTCGGGCGACACGCGCTACCCGTTCCGCCTGCAATGCGAGCAGGCCAACCTCGCGCGGCTCGCGCTCGAGGCGCTGCGCCGCGAGCCCTGCGCCGAGGTCCGCTTCTCGACGCGCATCGTCCGCGCGACGCAGGACGACGACCGGGCGGAGCTCGAGACGGAGGCGGGCGAGCGCATCGCCGCGCGCTGGGTCGTCGGCTGCGACGGCGCGCGCTCGATCGTGCGGCGCGCGCTCGACATCGCCTTCGACGGCACGACCTACCCGGAGACGATCGTCCTCGTCGTCACCACGACCGACTTCCGCGAGAGCTTCCCGGACTGGTCGGGCGTCAACTACGCGTGGACGCGCGACGGCAATTTCGCGACGCTGCGCCAGCGCCCGGGCAGGCGCGTGAGCTACTACCCGCAGGACGTGTCCGACATGGACGCGGTCCTGTCGGGCGCGAACATCGAGGCCTTCCTGCAGTCCATCGCGCCGCGGCCAGCGCCCTACGCCGTCGACCGCGTCGCGCCCTATCGCGTGCACCAGCGCGTCGCGGCGACCTACCGCGTCGGGCGCATGCTGCTCGCCGGCGACGCCGCGCATCTCAATTCCCCCACCGGCGGCATGGGGCTGAACAGCGGCGTGCACGATGCCTTCAACCTCGCCGGCAAGCTCGCCCGCGTCTGGGCCGGCGCCGATGCCGCCCTGCTCGACGCCTATGTCGCGGAGCGCCGTCCCGTCGCCATCGAGCATGTCGTGCAGCAATCCGACCGCAACCGCAGCCGGATGAAGGAGCGCGACCCCGAGCGCCGCCGCGCGATCCTGGCGGACCTTCAGGCGACCGCCGCCGACCCCGCGCGCTGCCGCGCCTTCCTGCTGCGCAGCTCGATGATCGAGGGGCTGAGCAGGCCGGCGGCCTGAGCTCTGGCGCGGACGCGTCCCGTCGCTATACTCGCGCTTTGGCCGAGGGTTCCGATGGACAGGAAGAAGCCGGGTTCGCGCCACATCGTCCTCACCTCGCATCCGGGGTCGGCGGGCGGCAAGCCGCTGCCGATCCTCTGGGGCGCGGCCACCGCCGCCGACCGCGGCCCCGTCATCGGCACGGTGACGACGCCCGGGCACCGCAACGTCATCGGCGCGCATTCCGGCTCCTACGGCATCTATCGCGCGCTCGCCGTCGCCGCGGGCCGCCTCGACCCGGAGCACGTCCCGGACCTCACCAACACCGCGCCGGCCGAGCCGATCGGCCCGCACCCGCAATGGTCGGACCCCGACCGCATCGTGTCGCTCGACCCCTGGGGGCATCGCACCAGCGAGGCCTTCGCCGAGCTGATCGCGCAGGGCCATGACATCCGCCCGACCATCGCCGTGACGCGCGCGCAGATCTTCATGCCAGAGCTCAAGGCGGCGATGGACGAGGGCCGCCTGCGCTCCGACAACGAGGTGCTGCTGCCCAACGGCAACGCCCGCGTCACCAAGGTCGCGATCGAGCCGGTGTGGCACCTGCCCGGCATCGCGCGCCGCTTCGCGATCGACGAGACCGACCTGCGCCGCGACCTCTTCGAGTTCACGGGCGGCATGTATCCCGAGCTCGTGACGCGCCCGGACCTCGAGGTCTTCCTGCCGCCGATCGGCGGCATGACCGTCTATGTCTTCGGCGAGCCCTCGCGCGTCGGCGACGCGCGCCACCCGCTCGCCTGCCGCGTGCACGACGAGTGCAACGGCTCGGACGTCTTCGGCTCCGACATCTGCACCTGCCGGCCCTACCTCGTGCATGGCATCGAGCTGTGCATCGAGATGGCGCAGGCCGGCGGCGCGGGCGTCATCGTCTACAACCGCAAGGAAGGCCGCGCGCTCGGCGAGGTCACGAAGTTCCTCGTCTACAACGCGCGCAAGCGCCAGGAGGGCGGGGACCGCGCCGACCAGTACTTCAAGCGCACGGAGTGCATCGCCGGCGTCCAGGACATGCGCTTCCAGGAGCTGATGCCCGACGTGCTGAACTGGCTCGGCATCCGCCGCATCGACCGCCTCGCCTCGATGAGCGACATGAAGCACGGCGCGCTCGCGCGCGGCGGCATCGAGGTGGTGGAGCGCGTGCCGATCCCCGACGCGCTGATCCCCGCCGATGCGCGGGTCGAGATGGATGCGAAGGTCGCGGCCGGCTACTACACGCCCGGCGCGGTGCCCGCGGCAGGCGAGCTCGCGCGGCCGAAGGGCAGGGGCCTCGACGAGTGACGAGCCCGGCCGAAGCGGCCGCGCTGGCGCGGCTCCGCGACCCGGCGACGATCCGCGCGCGCTGCGCCGACGTCTTCGCCGCGGCGCAGTCCGGCGCGACGGCGCATTTCGCGCTCGACCTGTCGCGCCTGCCGTGGTGCGCGGACCTGGTCGCGCGCACGACGCGCGAGGCCTACCCGGCGGGCGACGTGCCCTTCCACGCGCGCTGGCGGCACTTCGTCGTCGCCGGCGAGGACAGGTGGGCGCCGCTGGCGCGCACGCTCGGCGCGCGCGGGCGCGACGCAAGGCTGCGCGCGGCCTTCGAGCTCGCCATCGTCTCCGTGCTGCTCGACGCCGGCGCGGGCGCGTCCTGGCGCTACCGCGACGCGCGTGGCGCGACGCTCTCGCGCTCCGAGGGGCTGGCGATCGCCAGCCTCGACATGTTCGCCGCCGGCGCCTTCTCGTCCGATCCCGGCGACAGGCTGCGCGCGGACGCGG
>CANMWW010000331.1 GCA_947500965.1 Alphaproteobacteria bacterium | reverse complement strand
GTGTTCGGCCGCATCGACTACCGCCAGGAGCAGGGCGCGCTCTCCACCGATTTCTCGCTCGTTCGCGCCGGCGCCCTCCACCGCGCCAATGGCGGCGTGCTGGTGCTGCGCGCCGAGGCCGTCGCCGCGGACGCCGAGCTCTGGACGATGCTCAAGGCGGCGCTGCGCGACGGCGAGATCCGCATCGAGGAGCGCCATCGCAGCGGCGGGCCACCGATCGCCTCCGCGCCCCAGCCGGGCGCCGTGCCGCTCGACGCGCGCATCGTGCTGGTCGGCCATCCGCGCTGGTACCACCTGTTCTTCGGCGCCGATCCCGACTTCATCACGCATTTCAAGGTCCGCGCGGAGATCGACGCCGACGTCGAGGCGACGCCAGGCCAGGTCGCGAACTATGCCGGGCTCGTGCGCCGCATGGCCGCGCGCCGGCGCGGGGTGACGATCGGCGACGACGCGGTCGCGCGGCTGCTGGCCACCGCGTCGCGCTGGGCCGAGGACCGCGCGCGGCTGTCGGCGCGCTTCGAGCTGGTGGAGGACCTGCTCGCGGAGGCCGCGGCGCTGGCGCCGCGCGGCCCGGGCGGCGCGGCGCATGTCGACGCCGCGGCGGTGATGCGCGCACAGGCCCAGCGCCGGCGGCGCAACGCACGCGTCGAGGACAGGGTCCACGAGGCTATCGCCGATGGCCGCGTGCTCATCGACGTCGCCGGCATGGCGGTCGGGCAGATCAACGCGCTGACCGTGCGCGAGACCGGCGACCATGCCTTCGGCGCGCCGAGCCGCGTGACCGCGCGCGCCTCCATGGGGCGCCGCGGCGTGATCAACATCGAGCGCGACGTCGCGCTGGGCGGACCGATCCAGCAGAAGGGCGCGATGGTCATCCAGGGCTGGCTCACCGGGCGCTTCGCCCGGCGCATGCCGATGTCCTTCGCCTGCTCGGTCACGTTCGAGCAGAGCTATGGCGGCGTCGAGGGCGACAGCGCCTCGCTCGCCGAGCTGGTCGCCATCCTCTCCGACCTCTCGGGCGTGCCGCTGCGCCAGGACCTCGCGATCACCGGCTCGGTCAACCAGCTCGGCCAGGCGCAGGCGATCGGCGGCGCGCGCCACAAGGTCGAGGGCTTCTTCCGCGCCTGCACCGACCGCGGCGCGCTGACCGGCACGCAGGGCGTCGTGCTGCCGGCCGCCAACGCGCGCAACCTCGTCCTGCGCGACGAGGTGGTCGAGGCCGTCGCCGCCGGCCGCTTCCATGTCTGGACGGTGCGCACGATCGAGGAGGCGCTCGGCCTCTTCACCGGCATGGAGCCCGGGACGCCCGATGCCGAGGGCGCCTATCCGCCGGGAAGCGTGCTCGGCCGCGTGATGGCGACGCTCGAGGCCTTCGACCGCCGCCTGTCGCCGCCCGCGACGCGCTGAGGCCGCCCGCGCGACGCGGGCGCGCTCAGGCGCGGCGGCGCAGCAGCTGCACGGACGCGTGGCCCTGGGCGGCGAGGAAGCTGGACGGCTGGTCCCAGAGGCCCGCGATCGCGCCCGCGTAGACCGCGCGGAAGTCGACCTGCGCGCGCGGGTCGCCGTCCTCCAGCGCCTCGAGGTCCGGCGGCGTCCCGCGCAGCCCGCCCTCCACCGCGCCGCCCATGGCGAAGAGGGGCGCGGCGGTCCCGTGGTCGGTGCCGCGCGACAGGTTCTCGCCGGCGCGGCGGCCGAACTCCGAATAGGTGAGGACGAGCGTGTCGTTCCAGCGCCCCATCTCGCGCATCGCGGCACGGAAGGTGGCGAGCGCGCCGGCGACCTGGCCGAGCAGGCGCTCGTGCCGCTGCGCCTGGTCGGCATGCGTGTCGAACCCGGAGAGCGTCACCTTCCACACCGGCGCGCGCACGCCGTCGGCGATCATGTCGGATGCGTGGGCAAGGCCGCGCGCCAGCGGGTCCCAGGAGAAGCGGCGCGCGAAGCGCTCGCGGCCGGAGAGCTTGCGCTGCACGGCCTGCGCGGCCGCTGCCGCCTCGTTCTGCGTGCGCAGCAGGTGGCGCAGCGCCTCCGGCCCCTCGGCGGGCGCGCCGAGCGCGCGCAGCCGCTCGCTCTGGGCGAGGAACTGGCGCGGGTCGCGCATGTTGACGACGCGCACGCCGGCACCCGCGAGCGGGCCGATCGCGCCGGTGCCGACGACGATGCCGTCGGCGTCGGCGCCCGCGCGCAGCGACGGCGAGGGATGCTCGCGCAGCGCGCGCGTCGCCCAGCCCTCGCTGGCATAGGCGTCGCTGGCGGTCGCCTGCTCCCAGATCTCGATCGAGCGGAAATGCGAGCGGTTCGGGCGCGGGTAGCCCACCGATTCGACGATCGCGCATTCGCCCGCGTCCCAGGCACCGAGCAGCGGCTCGAGCGCGGGATGGAGCGCATGGTCCGCGTCGAGGCCGATGGCGCGCGCCGGATCGATCGCGAGGCCGGGGCGCAGGCGGCGATAGGCCGGCTGCGAGACGGGGATGACGGTGTTGAGGCCGTCATTGCCACCCTGGAGTTCCACGAGCACGAGGATGCGCTGGTCCAGCGGCCCCGGCAGGCCGTCGCCCCTGCGCGGCGCGCGGATCGACGCCGTCGGCGCGACCGGCGCCTGGCCGTCGGTGCCGCAGGCGGCGAGCAGCGCCGCCCCGGCGAGGAAGCCTCGACGATCCATGGCCATGCCCCTCACATCAGCTGGTAGACGGGATCGAAGACGATGGCGCGCAGCAGCGCCTCGGCCTCGGCGCCGCCCTGCATGCCGCCGACCGGCGGCAGCGGCGCGAGCGCGCGCCATGCCGTGTCCGGGCGGCGCAGCGGCGCGGGAAGGGCGGCGAGCCAGGCGCGCGCGTCCTGGTGCGTCGGGCGCGGTGGCAGCGCGGCCGCCGGCGCGCGTGGCGCCGCCATCGACATGCCGCCGCCCATCGATGGCGCGGCCATGCCGGCCATCATGCCCTCCGTCTCGTCGCGCGGCCGCATGCGGCCCGCATGGCGCATCGCCGCGAGGTCGAAGACCAGCTCGCCGTTGCAGTTCAGGTTCCCGGGGCGCGGCGGCCCGCAATTCGCCCCGCGCCACGCCTGCGCCGCGTCGGCCGCGAGGAAGCGCTCGCCATCGACCTCGAGCCATTCGACGTAGAGGTTGCGGTCGCCGCGGCGCGGCCCGTCCGAGGCGGGCGCCGCGGCGTCGTTCAGGAACTCCACCTTCGCGACGCGGATTTCCTCGTCGACCGGGAAGCGCAGGACGCGCCAGTTCCAGTCGGCGCGGTCGGGCAGCGTGCCCTGGCGCGCGGTGTCGGTGGCGAACTCGATCTCGCGCCGCGCGACGAGGCGGTCGGCGTTGATCGTGAGGCGCATCACCGGCGGGCCGTTCCACGCATCCCCCGCGACGCGCAGCGCGAGGACGCGACGGCCCGCGAGCTCGGGCCCCGCGACGAGCTGGCGGTTGGCGAGCAGCCGCTCCATCACGTCGAGGCGCGCGACGAGGCTGGCGGGCGTGATCCAAGCCGTGCCGCCGGTCCAGCCCTTGACGTTGGGCGGCTCGAGGAGGTCCTGGCCAAGGCGCCTGCCATGCACCGGCAACGCCGCGAGATCGACCGCCGGAAGGCCAAGCTCGCGATGCGCGCCGACGATCAGCACGACGGGCGACTTCACCAGCGCGCCGCGGTTGCGCGGGCTCCAGAACGCGTCGGACAGGAAGAGCGCGCGCAGCGCCGGGCGGATCTCCCAGCCCGAGCCGCGCAGCGCCGCGGCGATCGCCGCCTCCGCGGCGGCGTCGGGCTCCGGAGCGCCGAACTCGCGCCAGAGCTTCGAGGCAAGGAAGGCCGCCGTGCGTTCGCGCGCGAGCAGCACGCGCACGACGTCCGCGGCGCCCGAGCCCGTCTCGCCGAGGAAGCGCTTGGCCCCCTGGTCGTGGCTGCCGTGGTTGAAGCGGAAACCCCAGTCGCTCGCCGGATCGAGGCCGAGCCCGGTGAGCGCGCGCGCGATCTCGCGGATGTCGGCCTCCGCGTAGTGCCCTTCGC
>CANMWW010000330.1 GCA_947500965.1 Alphaproteobacteria bacterium | reverse complement strand
GCGCCTTCTCGAACGCCGCCACGGCTTCATCTACGCGATCCTGGCGCGCGCGGATCATGCCGAGGCCCGATAGCGCGCCGAAATGCCTCGGCTCCAGCTCGAGCACCTTCGCGCAATCCTCCGCCGAGGGATCGAGCGCGTCCAGCAGGTAGAACACGGTCGCGCGCTTGTTCCACCCCTCGGCGTAGCGGGGGTTCTGCCTCGTGATCGCGTCGAACAGGCCGAGCGCCGCGGGCAGGTTGCCCGCCGCGATGGCTGCCGCGCCGAGCTGCATCAGGCTACCGGCGGCCGGGCCGCCCTGCGCCATCCAGCCGGCCCAGATCTCCGCCTCGACGCGCCGCGCCTCGGCTGGATCGGCCGCGGCCGCTAGCCGCTCGAACAGCGCGTCGGACGGGCCATCCGCCGCGCGCGCCGGCGGCGCCGCGAGGACGACGAGGAGCGCAAGGAGGACGTGGCGGAGCAGGCGCATGGCCATGGAGACTAGGCCGCGCGCCGCGATCGGGGCAATCTGGCGCTCCGACGCGCGAGCCAGGAGGACGGGATGGAAGCCGGGGTTTTCTTCGCGGGACGCTACGACGAGGCGCGCGCCCGCTTCCTCGCCGCCGCCGCCGCCGCGGGCGCGGCGATCGAGACCCACCCGCATCCGCTGCGCGGGCCGGCGGGCGAGCGGCTCGCCTGCGACGTCGCGCGCCTCGGGCCGCCGCGCGCGTCGCGGGCGCTGGTGACGATCTCCGCCACCCACGGCGTCGAGGGCCATTGCGGCTCGGGCGCGCAGGTGGCGACGCTGCGCGAGGGGCTGCTGCGCGACATGCCGCCGGATACCTGCGCCGTGGCGATCCACGCGATCAACCCGCACGGCTTCGCCTGGAGCCGCCGCGTCACCGAGGACAACGTCGACCTCAACCGCAACTTCGTCGACCACGCGCAGCCCTACCCGTCCAATCCCGGCTACGAGGAGCTGCGCGCGGCGATCTGCCCGCCCACGCGCGACGCCCCGGCCCTCGCCGCCGCGCAGCGACGCCTCGACGCCTACGCCGCGCAGCACGGGCCGATGGCGCTGCAGCAGGCGATCTCCGGCGGCCAGTACGTCGACCCGCAGGGCGTGTTCTTCGGCGGCCACGCGCCGACCTGGTCGAACCGCGTGCTGCGCCGGATCTTCGCCGGCCTCGCCGGCCACGCGTCCGACATCGCCGTGATCGACTACCACACGGGCCTCGGCCCCTACGGGCATGGCGAGCTGATCATGTCCTCGAAGGCCAATCCCGATGGCTGGCGCCGCGCCTGCGACTGGATGGGCAAGGACGAGGTCACCTCGCCCGACCTCGGCAATTCCTCCTCCGCGCCGCTCGTGGGCGTGAACGCGCAGGGCATGCGCGAGGCGGCTTCTGGCGCGCGCATGACGACGGTCGCGCTGGAATTCGGCGTGCGCCCGCTCTCCGAGACGCTCGACGCGCTGCGCGCCGACGCATGGCTCCACGCGCATGCCGAGATGGACTCGCCGGAATGGGCGGCGACGAAGGCGCGCATGCGCCATGTCTTCTACGGCGACGAGCCGCGCTGGAAGGAGATGATCGTCGCGCGCGGCTTCGACGTGACGCGGCGCATGCTTGCCGGCCTCGCCGCAGCCTGACGGCGGCCGGGCGCGAGGCGCGCTCAGCCTCGCGACAGCCCCTCCGGCCGCGGGCCGCCGGTCGCCCAGTCGAGCAGCTCGACCGTGTGAAGCACGGGCGTCGCGGTGCCGCTCGCGAGCTGGGCCATGCAGCCGATGTTGCCCGCGGCGATCGCGTCGGGCGCGGTGCGCGCGATGTTGGCGAGCTTGCGCGCCTTGAGCTGGCCCGCGATCTCCGGCTGCAGCAGGTTGTAGGTGCCCGCCGAGCCGCAGCACAGGTGCCCTTCCGGCACGTCCTTCACCGCGAAGCCGGCCCGCGCGAGCAGCTCCTTCGGCAGCGTCGTGATCTTCTGGCCGTGCTGGAGCGAGCACGCGGAATGGTAGGTCACCGCGAGCTTCTCGGGCGCCGCGGCGGGGCCGAGGCCGAGCTGGGCCACGACCTCGGTCACGTCCTTCGCCAGCGCCGAGATCCGCGCCGCCGCGGCGGCGAGGTCGCGGTCGCCGCGGAACATGAAGCCGTAGTCCTTCACCGTCGTGCCGCAGCCCGAGGCGTTGACGACCACCGCGTCGGGCCCGCGCCCGCCCCAGAGCGCGGTCCATGCGCGGATGTTGCGCGCGGCCGCGGCGTGGGCCGCATCCTCCTGGCCGAGGTGGTGCGTGAGCGCGCCGCAGCAGCCGGCGCCCGGCGCGATCGCGACCTCGCAGCCCAGCCGCGTCAGCAGGCGGATCGTCGCCTCGTTGATCCGCGGCTCGAGCACGCGCTGCGCGCAGCCCGCGAGCAGGGCCACGCGCATCCGCGTCCCGCCCTCGGCGGGGAAGACCTGCGGCCGGTCGACCGGCGACGGTCCCTCGAGCCGCGCGGGCGCGAGCTCGAGCATCGCGCGCAGCCGCGCCGGCATCAGCGGCGCCAGCGGCTTCGCCAGCCGCGCCGCGGCGAGCGCGACGCGGAACAGCGCGGGGCGCGGCAGGACCGCGCCGAGCACGCGGCGCAGCAGCCGGTCGGCAAGCGGGCGCCGGTAGGTCTTCTCGACATGGGCGCGCGCATGGTCGACGAGGTGCATGTAGTGCACGCTCGACGGGCAGGTCGTCATGCAGGACAGGCAGGACAGGCAGCGGTCGACATGGCGGACCGTGCGCTCGTCGGGCGGGGCGCCGCCCTCCAGCATGTTCTTGATCAGGTAGATGCGCCCGCGCGGGCTGTCGAGCTCGTCGCCGAGCAGCGCGTAGGTCGGGCAGGTCGCGGTGCAGAAGCCGCAATGCACGCAGCTGCGCAGGATCTTCTCCGACTCCGCCGTCGCGGGATCGGCGAGCTGCGCCAGGGTGAAGTTCGTCAGCATCGCTCCTCACATCCCCGCATGCATGCGGCCGCGGTTGAGCACGCGCCTTGGGTCGAAGCCTTCCTTCACGCGCGCCGAGAGCCGCGCCAGCGCGGGCTCCTGGGGCTGGAAGACCGCCACGGACGCGCGCATGGCCTCCGGCGCGCGCACCAGCGTCGCGTGCCCGCCGCAGCCAGCGATCGCGGCGCGCAGCCGCGCGGCATGGGCATCCGGCGCGCCGGGCGCGACGGCGATCCAGGCGAGTCCACCGCCCCAGTCGAGGAAGAACGCGCCCGGAAGGTCACGGCAGAGCGCGGGCGCCGCCGCGGGCGGCACGGAGACGCGCCACAGCGCGGCGGCGTCCGCGGGCAGCAGCGCGGCCACGTCGCGAAGCTCCTCCCACAGGCGGCGCGAGCGCATGGAATGCAGCTCCTCGTCGCGCGCGCGGCCCGCGAGCAGGCGACGCAGGCCCTCGCAGCGCGCGGCCACGGAGGCGGGCGTGCCCTCGATGCGCAGCGCGACCACCGACTCGCCCGCGTCGCGCACGAAGTCGACCGCCGAGCGCGCGGCCGCCGCGGCCGGCAGCATCGCCGCGCCCGAGACCTCGAAGGGCGAGTTCAGCGCGTCGGCCATCGCGCGCGTGGCGGCCGCGACGTCGAGCCCGAAGAGCAGCACGGTGCGCGCCTTGGGCGGCGCGGGCAGCACCTTCACGGTCACCTCGGTCATCGCCGCGAGCGTGCCATGCGAGCCGCAGAGGATCTTCGGCAGGTCGTAGCCGGTGACGTTCTTCACCACCTTGCCGCCCGCCTTGAACGACTCGCCGCGCCCGCTGGCCGCCGCGAAGGCGAGGAGATGGTCGCGCGCGGCGCCGGCCTTCACGCGCCGCGGCCCGGACAGGCCGGTCGCGATCGCGCCGCCGATCGTGCCCGCGCCCGCGGCCACGCCCAGCATCGGGCCGGTGTCCGGCGGCTCGAAGGCCAGCATCTGGCCGCGCGCGGACAAGGCCGCGGAGACCTCCGCCATCGGCGTCGCGGCGCCCGCGACGAGGAGCAGCTCGTCGGGCTCGTAGGAGACGAT
>CANMWW010000329.1 GCA_947500965.1 Alphaproteobacteria bacterium | reverse complement strand
GTCCAGCTGCGCGGCCTGCTCCAGCGCGCGCCCGTCGAGCAAGGCGTTGGACGCCGCGCGGTCCGGCGCGAGGCCAAGCGCCGCGCCGCGCGCCGCGGCGCGTTCGCGCGCGCGGGCGACGCGCGCGGCCACGGGGGCGCTCGGCTCCGCGGCGGGTGCGGCGGCCAGCGCCTGCGGCGGCACCGGGGCGAGCTCCACCTGCATGTCGATGCGGTCGAGCAGCGGGCCCGAGAGCCGCGCGAGGTAGTCGCGGCCGCAGCGGGGCGCGCGGCCGCAGGCGCGCGACGGATCCGCGATGTGCCCGCAGCGGCAGGGATTGCAGGCGGCGACGAGCTGGACGCGCGCGGGATAGCTTGCATGCGCGTTGGCGCGCGCGACCACCGCGCGCCCGGATTCGAGCGGCTGGCGCAGCGCCTCCAGCGCGCCGCGCTGGAATTCGGGCAGCTCGTCGAGGAAGAGCACGCCGCCATGCGCGAGGCTCACCTCGCCCGGCCGCCCGCGCGCGCCGCCGCCAACCAGCGCCGCGACGCTCGCGGAATGATGCGGGTCGCGGAAGGGACGCGCGGCGACGAGGCCGCCGCCATGCAGGAGCCCCGCGAGCGAGTGGACCATCGAGACCTCCAGCGCCTCGGAGGGCGCGAGCGGTGGCAGCAGCCCCGGCAGGCGGCGCGCGAGCATCGACTTGCCGGCGCCCGGAGGTCCTACGAACAGCAGGTTGTGGCCGCCCGCCGCCGCGACCTCGAGCGCGCGGCGCGCGCCCTCCTGGCCCTTCACGTCGGCGAGGTCGGGAAGGTCGGCGGCGCGCACGGGCGCGAGCGGCGCCGGCGCGGCGAGGCGCTGCACGCCCCTGAAGTGGTTCACCACCGACACGAGGCTCGGCGCCGCGACGATCTCCGCCGCGCCCGACCACGCGGCCTCCGGGCCGCTCTCGGCCGGGCAGACGATGCCGCGGCCGGACTGCGCGGCCGCGACCGCCGCGGGCAGCACGCCCGGCACGGCGCGCAGGCGGCCATCGAGGGCGAGCTCGCCCATCGCCGCGAAGCCCGCGAGCAGGCCGGGGTCGAGGATGCCGCTCGCCATCATCAGCGCCAGCGCGATCGGCAGGTCGTAGTGGCTGCCCTCCTTGTGGAGGTCGGCGGGCGAGAGGTTGACGGTGATGCGCCGCGCCGGCAGCGCGAGCCCGATCGCCGCAAGAGCGGCGCGCACGCGCTCGCGGCTTTCCGCGATGGTCTTGTCGGGCAGGCCCACCAGCAGGAAGGCGGGCAGCCCGCCGCCGAGATGGACCTGCACGTCGACATCGACGATGTCGATGCCGGCGAAGGCGACCGTCGTCGCGCGCGCATGCATGGGCGAGCCTCCGTCCCGGGGAGGCATGATCGTGCCCCGGGCCGGCGAAGGCGCGGCGCGCGCTTAGGAAGGAGCGACGGGCTAGTCCGGAAGCATGAGCGGCAGGCTCAGGCGCGCATCGCCTTGGCCATCTCGTAGAGGCGGCGGCGCAGGCGCACGTCGGTGATGCCGTAGTAGGCGCGCACGAGCTCCAGCGTCTCGCGGCGCAGCAGCCTGCGATCGGGGTCGCTGGCGTCCTTCTCGCCGGCGACGACCTCGGGCGTGGCGCTCGCCGCCGCGGCTTCCTCGCTCAGCTCCTCGAAGAACCACGCCACCGGGACGCCGAGGGCGCGGCTCGCCTGGTAGAGGCGCGAGGCCGAGATGCGGTTGGCGCCGCGCTCGTATTTCTGCACCTGCTGGAAGGTGATGTTCAGCGCCGCGGCGAGCTGCTCCTGGCTCATGCCGATCAGCGTGCGACGCAGGCGCAGGCGCAGCCCGACATGGGTGTCGACGGGATCGGGCTTGCCGTCGGGAAGCTTGCCGCGGCGACGCGGCAAGCTGCTGGCGCTGGTCATGCTATGCCTTTCGAAGCTCCGGCCACCGCGAGCGGATGGCCAACCAGGGACCATGCCGGCCCCTGAACGGGCAGGGACATTAACGTAGCAGTCCTAACGACGGAAATGGATAAGTGCACCGAGCCGGGCCGTATAGTCGCGGCTCGATCGATTCGCGCAAGGCCGCCACGTGAGACCAAGACCACCCGCCAGCCTCGCCAGGGCGGCCGCCGTCCTGGCCGGCTGCCTGCTCGCCGGCTGCGCGGCGGAGCACGTGCCGCCACCGGCAGCCGAGCGCGCCGCGGGGCCGAGCTGCACCGCCGAGCTGCGCGCGGCAGGCGCCGTCTTCGAGGCGCTCCCCGACCGCGAGGGACCCGGCGCGTGCAGCCTCGTCGACGCGGTGCGGCTGCAGCGCAGCAGCATCGCGCTCGACCAGCCCGTGCAGCTCGGCTGCGCCGCCGCCACGCATCTCCTGCGCCTCGAGGCCGAGGTGCTGCAGCCCGCCGCGCAGCGGCATTTCCGCCAGGACGTCGTGCGCATCCGCCATTTCGGCGGCTATGCCTGCCGGGCGCGCAACGGCGACGCGCGCGGCAGGCTCTCGGAGCATGCGCTCGGCCGCGCCATCGACATCGCGGGCTTCGACCTCGCCGACGGCACGCAGGTCACGGTCGCGCGCCACTGGGACGAGCGCGGCCCGCGCGGCGCCTTCCTGCGCGACGTGGCGCGCGGGGCCTGCAGCGTCTTCCACCTGGTGCTGACGCCGCGCTCCGACGCGCTGCATCGCACGCATTTCCACCTCGATGTCGGTCGGTGGCGACGCTGCGACGCGTGAGCGCGCATCGCCGCGACGCGCCTCAGCTTCGCGCGCGCCCCTCGCCGACGCGGCGCTCGATCGCGTCCCAGATGCGGCCCGCGAGGTCGACGCCGTCGTAGCGGCCGATCTCCTGGATCCCGGTCGGCGAGGTGACGTTGATCTCGGTCAGGTAGTCGCCGATCACGTCGATGCCGACGAAGACGAGGCCCTTCTCGCGCAGCACCGGGCCGAGGCGCTCGCAGATCTCGTGCTCGCGGCGCGTGAGCCCGGTCTTCACGGCACGGCCGCCGACATGGAGGTTGGCGCGCGCCTCGCCCTCGGCCGGCACGCGCAGCAGGCCGCCGCCCACCTCGCCGTCGACGAGGATGATGCGCTTGTCTCCGGCGCGCACCTCGGGGAGGTAGCGCTGCACGATCAGCGGCTCGCGCGAGCGCTGGGTGAACATCTCCACCAGCGCGTTGAGGTTCTCGTCGTCCGGACGGACGTGGAAGACGCCCGCGCCGCCATTTCCGAAGAGCGGCTTGACGATGATGTCGCGGTGCTCGCGGCGGAAGGCGGCGATCTCCGCGGCGTCCGACGTGATCAGCGTCGGCGGCATCAGGTCGGGGAAATGCGTGACGAACAGCTTCTCGGGCGCGTTGCGCACCTCGGCGGGATCGTTGACCACCAGCGTGCGCGGGTGCACGTGCTCGAGCAGGTGCGTCGCGGTGATGTAGGCCATGTCGAAGGGCGGGTCCTGGCGCATCAGCACGACGTCCACCTGCGCGAGGTCGATCGCCTCCGCGGGGCCGAGCGTGGCGTGGTTGCCGCGCTCGCGCCGCACCTGGAGCGGCCGCGCGCGGGCCACGAGCCGCCCCTCGCGGAAGGAGAGGTGCTGCACGAGGTAGTGCCAGAGGACATGGCCGCGGCGCTGCGCGGCCTCGGCGAGGGCGAAGGTCGAATCCGCGTCGATGTTGACCCCCTCGATGGGGTCCATCTGGATCGCGACGGAGAGCTTCATCTGGACCGGCCTCGGCTGCTGGCTGAAAGGACCGCGCCCGCCGCGCGGCCGGCTCAGTTGAGGCGGCCGGCGAGGCGGGCGCGCTCGGCGGCGATACGTTGGCGCGCGGCGGGGGCCTCGGCAAGCGCCATGGCGCTGTCGAGGCAGTCGAGCGCCGCGCGATACGCACCGAGCTCGGCGTTGAGCCCGCTCGCCTCCATCCACAGCTCGGTCGAGCGCGGCGCGACGACGAGCATGCGGCCGGTCGCGTCGAGCGCGCCCTGCGCGTCGCCCGCCTCGCGCAGGCGCAGGCGGATGTTGTTCTGCAGGCGCAG
>CANMWW010000328.1 GCA_947500965.1 Alphaproteobacteria bacterium | reverse complement strand
TGAGCGACACGTCGGCGCCCCACTCGGCCGCCGGCGGCTGCGCCCCGAGCCCGAGGAAGCCGAGGCTGGCGGTCTGCAGGATCGCGGCGCCGAGCGCGAGCGTCGCCTGCACGAAGAGCGGCCCGACGCCATTGGCGAAGACGTAGCGCAGCAATATGCGGCTGCGCGGCAGGCCGAGCGTGACCGCGGCCTCGACATAGGGACGCGCGGACACGCTGACCGCCTGCGCGCGCGCCACGCGCGCGAATTGCGGCATCAGCGTGATCGCGACGGCGAGCATGGCGTTCTCCAGGCTCGGCCCGAACGCGGCCGCGAGGGCGATCGCCAGGACGAGGGAGGGGAACGACAGCATCGCGTCGGCGAGGCGCATGACCACAGCGTCGACCCAGCCGCCCGCGAAACCGGAGATCATCCCGATCGTGGCGCCGGCCACGAAGGCGATCGCCACCACGCCGCAGCCGACGACGAGCGTCACGCGGCCACCATGCAGCACGCGGGCGAGCACGTCGCGCCCGAGGGAGTCGGTGCCGAGCCAGAAATCCGCGCCCGGGGGCGCGAGCCGCCGGAGGATGTTGAGTCGCGTCGGCGAGGCCTCGTAGGCGAGCGGTCCCGCGACGACGCAGAGCACGATCGCCACGAGCAGCATGCAGCCCAGCGCCGCAAGCCGGTTCGTCCGCAGGAATGCCCGGAACTCCGCCATGGCGACGATCACCGCAGGCGGCCGCGCACGCGCGGGTCGAGCGCCGCGTGGACCAGGTCGACGACGAGGGACGTCGCCATGTAGATCAGCGCGAAGACCAGCGTCGTGCCCTGGATCACCGGGAAGTCGCGGTTGCGGATGGCGTCGAACATGTACCTGCCGATGCCAGGCCAGGCGAAGATCGTCTCGGTGAGGATCGCGCCGCCGAGCATCTCCGCGGACTTGAGGCCGACGACGGTGACCGCGGGCAGCAGCGCGTTGCGCAGGGCGTGGACATGGACGACCCGCGCGCGCGCCATGCCCTTCGCCCGCGCCGTGCGCACGTAGTCCTCGCCGAGCGTCTCGAGCATGCTGTTGCGCACGTAGCGGCCGAGCGTCGCCGCGAGGAACGCCGCGAGCACGGCGCAGGGCAGGACAAGATGCGCGAGCGCCCCGCGGGCCGCGGGCCAGTCGGCGCGCAACAGCGCGTCGACGACCGCGAACCCCGTGATCGGCGCGTCGAGGGCGAGCGCGCTGGCTCGCCCGGAGACCGGCAGCCAGCCAAGCCAGCTCGCGAAGACGAGCTGGAGGACCAGCGCGAGCAGGAAGGCCGGGATCGAGACCCCGACGAGCGAGACGAGCCGCAGCGCATGGTCGAGCGTGCCGTTGGCCCGCGTCGCGCAGGCGACGCCCAGCGGGATGCCGACAAGGATCGCCACCAGCGTCGCCAGCAGCGTGAGCTCGATCGTCGCCGGCAGCCGCAGGAGGATCTCCCGCAGCACGGGCTCGCCGGTCTTCAGCGACGTACCGAGGTCGCCGCGCGCCAGCGCGGACACGTATTCGACGAATTGCAGGGGCGCCGGCAGGTCGAGCCGCAGCTGGTCGCGCAGCGCCGCGACCTGCTCCTGCGTGGCACCTGGGCCGAGCAGCACCACGGCCGGGTCGCCAGGGATGGCGCGGACCAGCGAGAAGACGATCGCCAGCACCAGCCCCAGCACGGGGACGAGCGCCGCGACGCGGCCGGCTACGAAGGCCATCCCGCCCCCTCGCCCGGCCGCGCCGCCGCGCGCGCGCGGCGTGCCGTCACTGCTTGGAGACGCCCCAGTACTCGTTCAGCGGCGGCGCGCTGTTGATCACCAGGCCGCGCACGTTGGAGCGCGCGAAGACGATCAGCTTCGGGCTGAACAGGAAGGCGCCGGGCGCGCGTGCGAGGATGTCCTCCTGGAGCTTGAAGTAGAGCGCCTTGCGTTCCTCCATCGAGACCGTCTGCTGGGCCTTCAGGATCTGCGCATCGAGCGCGTCGTCCTTCGGGAAGCGGAAGGTCATGGCCGTGTCGGCCAGCGAGGACAGGTATCCGATCGTGACATGCGCGTCCGGGTCGTTGTACCAGGGCTGGCGGCCATCGAGCGCGAGGTCGAAGTTGCCGCTCGTGTGGAGCGCGCGCAGCGCGGGGAACTCGGTCTGCTGGATCGTGACGTTGATCCCGACATCCGCGAGGTTCGCCTGGACGAAGGTCGCGACCGCGCCCCAGAGGGCTCCCTGGAACGTGTAGAGCGGCACCGTCAGCGATCCGGGGCGGACCCCCGCCTCGGCAAGCAGCTTCCTGGCCAGCGCCGGATCGTGCTTCGGCGCCAGGTCGCGGATCCTCGGGTTGAAGGCCCAGCTGTTCGAGGTCAGCGGCCCGTAGACGCGGTCGGCCGTGTTGCCGAACACGCCCTGGAGCAGCCCGTCGTAGTCGATCGCGTGCATCACCGCGCGGCGGACGCGGATGTCCGCGAAGGGGCCGGTCGTCTTCTTGTTGTTGAACTCGAGCTGCCGGATGATCTGGCTCGGCACCTCGATGATCGAGACGTTGCGGTTGCCGCGCAGCGCCTGGATCGTCTCCGCCGGGATCGCCGCCAGCTGGCCGGCCTGCTGGATCACGTCGACGCCGCCATTCTCGAGCTCGAGCCGGCGCGTCGAGGCGTTGGGGATGATGCGGTAGACGAGCCGGTCGAGCTTCGGCGCGCCGCGGAAGTAGCTGGGGTTGGCGTCGAGCACGATGTTCGTGTCCGCCTGGCGCGAGCGGAACGCGAAGGGGCCCGTGCCGACGGGGTTCACGGCGAACTGGTCGCCATGCTTCGCCACCGCCGCGGGGCTCACGATCGCGGACTGGGGCTGGGCGAGGATCGACAGGAAGGCCGGGTAGGGCTCGCGCAGGACGATGCGCACCACGCGCGGCGAGGCGACGGCGATCTCGGAGATCAGGTTGAACGAGGCCTGCGCGAAGGGATTCATCGCCTTCGTGCGCTCGAGCGAGAACTTCACCGCCTCGGCGTCCAGCGTCGTGCCGTCGTGGAACCTCACGCCGTCGCGCAGCTCGAACTCGAAGCTGCGCCCGTCGGGCGAGACGGTCCAGCGCGTGGCCAGCCTGCCCTCCAGCGCGTCGAAGGCCGGTGGCGTCCAGGCGACCAGGGTGTCGAAGACGTTGAGGATGACCTCGCTGCCGATCGGCTCGGCTCGGTTCGCGCCGGGCTCGAGGCCGACGGCGTCCGAGGGCACGGCGACGACGAGCGTGCGCGACGCGTCCTGGGCCTGCGCATGGGCACACAGGATCGGCAGCGCGGCGACCGCTGCGAGCAAGCGACGGGAAATCGACATCGTCATCCTCCGGGGAAGGCAGCGGCGCGGCCGCGCAACGTCCGCGCGACCGCGGACACGCCTCCTCAATAACAAGCGCTCCGCGTGACGGGCAAGCCGCGTACCCGCGCCGCTCAACCCGGGATGGCGCCCGTCGCGACGGGCCGCGCGGGATCGCCGACCCAGGCCGACCACGAGCCGACATATATCGCCGCCTCGATGCCGATCGCCGCGAGCGCCAGCACGGTGACCGCCGCGGACATCCCCGCCCCGCAATAGACGCCGACCGCGCGCGTGCCGTCGGCGCCGAGCGCCCGGTACATCTCCGCGAGCGTCTCGTCGTCCGTGAAGTGCCCGGGGTCGGTGAGGTTGTCGGGGGCGGGCACGCTCAGCGCGCCGGGGATGTGGCCGCGCGGCGGCTGGCCGGGCGCGCTCGTGCCGCCGATATAGTTGGGCCGGATGCGCGCGTCGAGCAGAACGCCCGAGCGCGCGAGGGCCAGCGCGCCATCGGCGTCGAGCTCGGGCATGTGTCCCGGCGAGAGCTCGATCGTGCTCGGCGCGGGACGCCCCGGCGCATGCGCGACCGGCAGCCCGGCCGCGATCCAGGCGGGCAGGCCGCCATCGAGCACGCGCACGTCGGCGATGCCGGCCCAGCGCAGCACCCACCAGGCGCGCGCGGCAGTCATGCTGCGATCGTCGTCGTAGACGACCACCGTC
>CANMWW010000327.1 GCA_947500965.1 Alphaproteobacteria bacterium | reverse complement strand
CGAGCTCTATCGCCCCGGATGCGGCGCGCGCATCGCGGCACTCGCCGGCAGGTCGATGGCCGGCGCCGCGGCGCTCGCGCGCCAGGGCGCCGAGCTCAGGCAGCGCCTCTGGTCGGGCAATCTCTCCTTCTATCGCGATGCAATCGCGAAGGTGGCCGCGTGAAGATCCTCGCCTTTGTCGACCACGACATCATGCTGCGCCATTTCTATCTGAACGGTGCGCTCGACGGCGCGCTCGCCGATCCGGCCTCGCGCCTGGTCGTGCCCGCGGCGCCGATGCCCAAGCGCATCTCGGTATCCGAGGAGCAGCTCGGAGGCAAGTCGCGCGTGCTCATCGTTCCGGAGCATCGCGAGCGCCGGCAGGTCTGGGCGCGACTGTTCCACGTCAACCGCCTGCGCTGGCGCAGCGGCGAGCAGTTCGCCTACCTGCGCAACTCGACGCGCAAGGCGATCGGCAAGATCCACACCGTCCAGTACGCGCTGTTCGCACTGCCGGGGATCTACCAGGGACTGCGCACGTATTCGGACGCGGTGCTGCAGCGCCAGCCGAACACGGCGCTGGTCGAGACGCTTGCGCGCGAACGGCCCGACGTCGTCGTTCATCCCACCGTCATGGACGGCATCTACGTCAACGACCTGCTGCTGGCCTGCCGCGCGGCCGGCATCCCGCTGGTCGTGATCATGAACTCCTGGGACAACATCTCGACGCAGCGCTATCTGCACCACAACCCGGACTGGCTGCTGGTCTGGGGCCAGCAGACCTACGAGCACGCGCTCAGATATCTCGGCATGCCGCCCGAGCGCGTGATCCGTTTCGGCTCCTCGCAGTTCGACGTCTATCGCCGGCCCGCGCGCATCACCGAGGCCGAGTTCAGGGTGCGCAACGACCTGCCGCCGGGAAGACGCATCGTGCTCTATGCCGGTTCGTCGAAGGGACTGCAGGAGATCGCGCATCTCGATCGTCTCGAAGCGGCGGTCGAGGCCGGCGAGCTCGGCGACGCGACGATCCTCTATCGTCCGCATCCCTGGGGCGATGGCGGCCAGGGCGGCGAGCATCTGCTGGACCGCAAGTGGAAGCACACGCGCATCGACAGCACGATGCGCGCCTATCTCGAGCGCGTGCGCGCGGGCTTCCGTGGCTTCTTCCTGTCGGACTACGAGGACACGCGCGACGTCCTCACGCATATCAACTGCCTAGTGTCACCGCTGTCGACGATCATCCTCGAGGCGGCGCTGCTCGGGAAGCCGGCGCTCTGCTTTCTGCCGATGGAAGAGGAGAGCATGCACTTCAAGCGCGCAGCACCACTCGAGCACTTCAAGCCGATGTACGAGTCACCCGATTTCGTCATCGCGCGCGCGATGGGCGAGCTGGTGCCCGGCATCGCCGACATGCTCAGGCGCGGCGATGATCCCGCGACGCCGGCGCGCATGCGCAAGGCGGCGAGCTTCTTCGTCGATTTTTTCGATGCGCCCTATTCGGAGCGGCTAGCGACGTTTCTCGAAGGGGTCGTCGCGCGCCATGCGCGCTGACCGGCCAGCGTCAGGACGGGCGCTTGCCCACCGCGCTCCAGGACATCTCGTTAACCCAGACGAGACGTATGTCGGCCAGCCCGGCGTCGCGCATCAGCGTCTCGACGGTGTCGCAGCGCCAGTAATGCGCGATGCATGGAATCATCTGGTCGAACACGATCGCGCGCAGATGGGGGAAGGAAAAGCTGCGCAGCAGGCGCAGATACTCGATCCGCGCGAGCCCGAGCCGCAGCGCCAGCCAGAGCAGCGCGCTCGGAGAGAGCGAGAGGTGATAGACGACGCCGGGCGGCAGGCGGCTAAACAGCGCGCGCCGCAGCGGATCAAAGAAGCGCACCAGCCAGCCGTTGTTCTCGCGGCCATAGACCCAGATCAGCACCGCGCCGCCGGGCTTCACGGCCGAAACCATGCGGCGGATCGCGGGCACCGGGTCGCCGAGATGATGGATAACGCCGATCGAGAAGGTGATGTGGGCCGGTGGGCCGGCGACGATCTCGTAGATGCTCTGGTTGCGCACCTCGACCGCGGGCAACGGCGCCAGGTTGCGCCGCGCGGCGGCGGCGGCGAGCGACCGCCCGTCGATGTCGAGCGCGATGCCGCTCGCGGCGCCCTCGGCCATCGCCCAGTAGCTGTTGCGGCCGATCCCACATCCCGCGTCGACGAAGCGCGCGCCCTGCCATGCCTCGCGCGGCAGCGCCGAGCTCCAGCGGCGAAACTGTTCCTGGTGCTGCGGGAGGATCTCGCTGAACAGCGCCCAGGAGAATCCGAAGCGTTCGGGCGAGCCGCCGTGATCGCGTGCCTCGTCGGTCAAGCCGTCACTCTCCAAATTTCCGCGACCGATCGATGAACCGGTCCGAATCTACGGCTAACGCTATCGAAATGCGCTGGATGCTGGCAATCCTGGCGCTCGCGCTCGCGCTGCGGATCGTCGGCATTGGATTCGGGATGCCGTTCTGGACCGCGAACGACGAGCAGCCGCTGATCGGCGGCGCCTTGCGCATGCTCGAACTGCGCAATCCCGTGCCGAGCCTCAACCCGGGCCCGATGACGATCCTCTACTACCCGCCGGGCATTCCGTATCTGTATCTCGTCTTCTTCCTGCCCTACCTCGCCTTCGACTGGTTGCGCGCGAGCATGCCGTCCGCCGATGTCTTCGCGCTGCGGCTGATTTCCGACCTGACCGGACCATGGCTGATCGCGCGCGCGATCTCGGCGCTGGCCGGCGCCCTGACCGCCTGCGTCGTCGCGCGGCTCGCGTCCGAGGTCTTCAACGATCGGCGCGCGGGGATCGTCGCCGGGCTGCTCTTCGCGGTCAGCTTCCACCATGTGCTGATCGGCCATTTCGCCCGCGTCTGGCCGCCGACAGTTCTGCTCTTCTGGTGGGGGTTGTGGGGAGCATGGCGCGTGCATGCGCGCGGGCGGCGAATCGACTACGTCCATGCCGCGCTCGGCGCCGGGCTCGGCTTCGCCTGCAACTATGTCGGCGTTCTCGTGTCGATCGGCGTCGCCTGGGCCCATGTCGCGCGTCATCGCGGCATCGTCGTCGACCGGCTCGTGCTGCTGCACGCCGCGATCGTTGCCCTCTTCATCGCGCTGTTCGGCGCGCTCTACTGGCAGAACCTGCTGCGCCTCGTCGGCTTCTCGCCGCTGCTCGCCGAAGCCACGGGCGTACAGAGTCGCGGCCAGCGCGTGCCAATGATGGAGATGCTGCTGCATTACGGCGACATCCTCTGGACCGGCGATCCCACCTATTCGCTCGCCGGCGCAGCGTGCCTCGCCTGGTTCCTCTGGCGGCGGCCCGCGGCGACGCTCGGCGCGCTGGTGACGATCGCCTTCTATCTCGCCGTGATCTTCACGGGCACCGTCGACGACGATCGCTACATCCTGCCGGCGACGCCGTTGCTGATGATCGCGATCGCCGGCGTCGTGGCGGCGATCGCGCGGCACGGTGTCGTGCCGGCCGCAGCACTGGGCCTCGCGGTGATGCTGCCGCCGCTCGCGGCCAGCATCCAGCTCGACCGACTCATGCTGCGGCCCGACACGCGCGAGCTCGCGCGGGCCTGGGTGCTCGAAAAGGCATCCGTGGGCGAAGGCATCGCCAATGCGATGCGAGCCGTCACGCTCGAGCCGAGCGTCGAGGCACTGCGCATACAGGAGCGGATCGAGCCGGCGGGCATGTCGGCGGCGCAGCGACGCAAGCTCGCCGGACAGAACATCGTCGCCGGCGGCGGCGGGCGCGAAGTGCCGGCCGTGACGGCCATGCTCCAGCGCGGCGTCGACGACCAAGCCTACGGTGCCCGCCTGCACGACGAGCTGCTGGCCGCGGGGTATCGCTGGTACCTTACCGACGATCTCTTCGACGATCCCAGGCGGCGCCCGCTCGATCCGATCGTGCGCGCGCGCGGCGAGCTCGCCGTCCACTTCGGGCCGTCGGCGGACGGCACCTACGGCCCGATCTTCAATCTCGCGAACCAGTTCGAGCGCACGCGCTT
>CANMWW010000326.1 GCA_947500965.1 Alphaproteobacteria bacterium | reverse complement strand
GGTTCGAGACCTCCTAGGCGGGCACGTTCGGGTCGTAGTCGACGAGGTGGTTCCAGCGGTGCGGGATCTCGCCGATCATGTGGTCGCCCGCGAGCCACTTGAACTGGTGCAGCTCGAGCCCGGTCGCCGAGTTGACGTAATCGGGCGTGAGCGCCCGGCAGCGTGCGTTGTTGAAGAGGATCGCGCTCGACCAGTTCTTCTTCTCGTACTTGGTCTGGGTCGCGCCCAGGAACTTCACCTTCTCGGCCGGGACGTGGCTGTGCTTCACGACCTGGACGGCGCTTGCGTCGTCGCGCAGGTCCCAGAGCCTGGACACGTCGTCGAGCATCAGCATGTCGCAGTCGAAGAAGGCCGCCCATCCCTCGTAGCCGCAGAGATAGGGCACGAGGAAGCGGGTGAAGGAGAAGTCGGTCGACTGCAGCGCGTGGCGCGGCCGCGTGTAGACCTGCGACAGCTGCGTGAGCATCAGCGGCGCGATCGTCACCGGACGGGTGGCGCGCGCCATGATGGAATGCGCGAAGACGTGGTAGGCGGCGCTCTCGCGCGGATCGTAGCCGATGAAGATCCTGATCATGGTGCCTGCTCCTTCGTCCTCACGGGTTCGCGCGGCGTTCGGCGACGCGCTTGGCCGCCCGCGCGATGGGGTCGCTCCAGTCGCCCTCCGCACGCTGCCGCAGCAGCGCGAGCGACGGGTACCAGGGGCTGTCCGGACGCTCGAGCAGCCATTGCCACTTGAGGCCGCGCGCGCGCGGCAGGAGGACCGTCCCGGGCCGCCCGAGCGCGCCGGCGAGATGCGCGGCGACGTTGCTGATCGTCACGACATGGTCCATCGCCGCGACCTGCGCGGCGAAGCCGTCGAGGTCGCGCAGCTGGTCGATCGCGGGATCGTGGACGATGTCGACGCCGAGGGTGGCGCGCGCCGCCTCGACCTGCCGGGCCACCGACCCGTACTGGAGCGAGACGAAGCGGATCCCGGGAATGCGCAGGACCGGAGCCAAGGCGAGCAGGTCGATGCTCTTCTCCGCCGCCTCGCGCCGCGCGCCGCTCATCCAGGAGATGCCGACCACGCGGTCGTGGCCATCGGCGGCGTAGCGCGCGCGCAGCGCGGCGACGCGCTCGCGGTCCGGCCGGACATAGCCGGCATGGCGCGGGAAGTCGGCGATCGCGCCGCGCAATTCGCCACCGAGGCTCGCCACCGGCATGGAGGCGTCGAACGCGCCCATCGTCTCGGGCGCCGGCGGGTTCGTCGGGGCGACGAAGCGGAAGCCGCGGAAGGAGCGGGCGAACAGCGGCACGAGCCGCGGGTCGCACTCGACGACGCCGCCGATCCCTCGGCTCGCGAGGTCCGGCAGCATCGAGGCGAAGAGCAGTTCCTCGCCGACGCCCTGCTCGCCCCAGAGCAGCACGCGCGTCGCGCCCGGCCCGAGCGGCTTGCGGGGGAAGGGCCTGGCGGGGCCGCGATAGTCGTCGGTGCCGATGCCGGTCTCCCAGAGCGGCCAGCCGGCGCCGAACTCGCCGAGGCGGAGCTTCGCCTCGCCGAGGTTCCAGAGCGCGCGATGGTCGCCGGGGGCGACGACGAGCAGCGCCTCGAGGGTGCGGGCGGACTCGGCCCAGGCGCCGCGCTTGGCGAGCGACGCGGCGAGGTTGTGGCGCGGCTCGAGGTAGTCGACGTCGCATGCGCTCGCGGAGGTGAAGAGGGCCTCGGCGGCGGCATGGTCTCCGGCCGCGTCGAAGACGGTGCCGAGGTTGTTGCGCGCGACCGCGTAGTTCGGGTCGGCTTCGAGCGCGCGCTCGAAGCGCTCGGCGGCCTGCTTCAGCTGGCCCTGCTCGAGATGCATCATGCCGAGGTTGTTGTTGGCCTTGGGGTTGCGCGGTTCGCAGGCGACCGCCCGGGCGAATGCGTCCCGCGCACCCAGCTTGTCGCCGAGCGCGTAGCGCACCGAGCCGATGGCGAGCCAGCTGCCTGCGTCGGCCGGGGCGAGGCGCGCGGCGGCCTCGGCGCTGCCGGCTGCCTCGGGCAGGCGGCCGAGCGACAGGTGGGCGCCGGCGAGCTCGATGTGCACGGCCGGGTGCTCGGGCGCCTGGCGCGCGGCGCGGCGAAGGCGCTCGATGGCCTGCATGGGGTCTCCGGAGGAACGGTCGATGCGTGCGCGCAGGACGAGCGCCTCGGCGTCGTCCGGCTCGCGCGCGAGGATGGCGTCGCAGAACTCGGCCGCGGCCGCGAGGCGGCCGGCCGCGAGCGCGGCGCGCGCACGCGCACGGGGGTCGGCGACCGGTGCGGTCGGCTGATCGCCCTGGAGGGGTGCGTGCGCGGTGGCGGTTCGCGTGTCGGTCATGTGGGTTGGCCCGCCCGCCTCAGAGGTACTTGACCAGCGTCATGTCGCGCATGAGCGTGAGCATGCGGTACGACGCCTCGAGCGAGGTCTGGGTGGCGGTGAGGCTGCTGAGCGCGGAGCTCATGTCGACGTCCTCGACGTTGCCGATCTGCATGTCGAGGGCGGTGATGAAGTCGTTCTGGCGGATCGTCGTCTCCTGCAGCTGGAGCTGCTTGACGCCAAGGTCGCCGATCTCCTCGATCACGCCGTCGAAGCCGTCCTTCAGGTCCCGGATCACGCGGTTGATCACCTGCCGGTAGCCGGCCTCGTTGGCCGGGTTCAGGTCGACCACGGACAGCGCGTAGAGCGACTGCATGATCGTGTTCACGGAATCGTCGCGGCCGGTGATGCCGTAGGTGATGTCGGTGTTGGTATCGATGCGGGTGATGAGCAGGGACTCGACCGTGGCGCTGTACTCGCCGTCGTAGTAGCGCACGGGCGTGGCGCCGGGCTGCGCGCCGACGGCGGTCCCGTCGAGATGCGCCACGATGTTGTCGTAGAGCGTGTCGCCGGACGCGCCGTTGTTCGCGAGCGGCGCGACGGCCGCGACGGCCGCGACGTTGGCGAGCGGCGTGCCGGCGGTCCCGGTAGAGCCCGGCTCGACCATCGGGGGCGCGTCGGACTGGCGGCCGCCGAAGAGGTAGAAGCCGTCGATCTGCGTGTTCAGGAGCTGCGCGATCTCGAGCAGCGCGCCGTTGGCCTGCGCCTTGAGCGCGGCGTTGCCGTTCGCGGCGGGGATGGTGGCGGCGCCGATCGCGGGCAGGGCGGCGTTGCGGACGTCGTTGGAGAGCGTCTTGATGCGCTCCAGCACCGACTGCATCTGCTCCATCCGGATTTCCGACGTGATGTTCGCCTGGATGAAGGTCTGCGTGACCGTCTTGGACTGCTGCAGGCTGAGGGACAGCCGCGCGTTCTCGCCCAGGCTGCTGTAGTTGGCGCCGCGCTTGCCGGACGAGACCTGGACCTGCAGGCGGTTGAACTCCGTCTGCGTGTCCAGGATCCGGCGGCGCAGGACCTCGTTCTGGGCGAAGGTGCCGATGCTCGTGACCATGGCTCAGCTCCTCACTGCGCGACCGACATGAGGTCGTCGAACATCTGCCGCGTGGCCTGGATGACCTTGGCCGACGCGGCGTAGGACGACTGGATCTCGATCATGAGCGCGAGTTCGCGGTCCACGTTGACGCCGCTCTCCGACGAGAAGCGCGTGAACAGCTGCTGGTTGAGGGAATCGCGGGCGTCGAGCGTGTCCTTGAGCGTGCCGCGCGCGGTCGTCTGGGCGACGATGACCGAGCCGGCGTAGGCGGTCAGGGTCAGGCCGGTGCGCAGGCCGACGCTCGCGGTGAAGGGCTGGACGCGCTCGAAGCTGTCGACGATGGCGCGGGGGATCGCGTTCGCCTGCGAGATGGCGCCGATGGTCGGGGCGCTCGTGCCGTCGCGCAGGCGCCACGGCGCCGAGGAGACTTCGGCGTTCACGCCGACGCGGATCGAGAAGCCGGCGGAGGCCGTGCCGGGCTGCGCGGCGAGGATCATGGCGGTGCCGGACGGCACGTCGATGTCGAGGCCCGTGCCGGCGCCCGTCGCGGGCTGCAGCGAGATGGTCGTGCCCGCCACGCCGGTGACGAGGTAGGTGGTCGGGTGGTTGGCGAAGCGCAGGTTCATCCCC
>CANMWW010000325.1 GCA_947500965.1 Alphaproteobacteria bacterium | reverse complement strand
GGTTGACCCACTGGAACAGCGCCGATTGCAGGAAGGTGATCGGCCGCCGCGCGCCGGGCCCCTGCGCGTCGCCCTGCCCATCGCCGGCCGAGCGCGCGATGCACCAGGCCAGCCAGAGCAGGTAGGCGCCGCCCGCGACGCGCAGCGCGTCGTGCAGCGCCGGCGCCGCGCGGAACGCCTCGCCGACGCCGAGCGCCGCGGCCACCAGCATCGCCACGCAGCCGAAGGCGATCCCGAACAGCTGCGGAACGCTGCGCCGGAACCCGTGGTTGGCGCCGGAAGCGAGCAGCAGCGCGTTGTTGGGCCCCGGCGTGACCGAGACCACGAAGACGAAGCCCGCGAAGCCGAGCAGCAGCGCGGGCGTCATGCGCGATCCTGGCCTAGAGCGGACGCGCGACGCGGAAGCCGTTGTCCACCTCGCGCACCGCGCGCGCGGCCTTGAGGCGGTGGGCGCTGCGCGCGAAGACAGGCTTCACGTAGAAGGAGCCGCCGCGCAGGGGGCGCATCGTGCAGTCGCCCGTCATCCGCGCCGTCCCGTCGGCGGGAACGCCGGAGAGGTCGTCATTCCAGCAATCGGCCACCCACTCGAAGACGTTGCCGATGACGTCGTGCAGCCCGAAGGCGTTGGCGCGGAGGCTTCCGCCCGGCGCGGTGTGCGCATGCGCGTCGTCGCACGCGACCGCCAGCGCTATGTCGAGCCTGCGGCGCGCCGACTGGTCGGCCAGGTTGGCGTGAACACAGCCATTGTCCGCCGCGTTGCCCCAGGGCCGACGCGTCGTCGTGCCGGCGCGCGCCGCGTATTCCCACTCGGCGTCGCTCGGCAGCCTGTACGCCTGCCGGGTCCGGCGCGACAGCCAAGCGACATAGGCCTGCGCGTCGTCCCAGGAAACGCAGGACACGGGATGCGTGTCGTCCTGCGCGAAGCCCGGCGCACGCCAGTTGCGGCCATCGCGCGACTCCCACTTTCCGTCCTCGATGGTCCAGCAGGACCTGCCCGCGTCGTGCCCGGTCTCGCGCGCGAATACCGCGAACTGCCCTCGCGTCACCTCAAGCCTCCCCAGTGCGAAGGGCTGGGCAATCTGCACGTTGCGTCGCGGCGCGGAGCGGCCACGCATCTTCTCCTCCAGGTCCTCGGCCTCCTCCTCCCCCTGCGCCACACCCATGACGAAGCGGCCGGCGGGCACCACGACCATCTCCGGGCACTCGGGACAGTCGCGGAACAGGGACCCGGGCGAGGGAGGACGCTGCGGCTGGACGGCGGGCGGCGCGGGTGCCGGGGCGGCCGTCGCTGTTCGCCTGAGTTCCTGCAGTCGGTTGCGGGCGAGGTCGACGAAGGCGCCCGCGGGATAGCGGCGCAGATACGCCTCGAGGTCGTCCGGGTTGCGGCTGCCGCGCACGCTCTCCCAGAACGTGATCTCGGTGGCATCGTGCTGGCGAGCGGCGGGCTGCTGAGATGCGGCCGGTGCGGGCGCGGGCCGCGTCGCCGTGGACGCCACGCCAGACGAGGGCGCGGCTGCGAGGGGGGCCGCAGGCGCCGCGCGTGCCGGGTTGGCGGCTGGCGCCGCCGGGGCCGATCCCGCCGGCCCGAGCGCCGCGACGTTGCGGTCGATGGCATTGGCCAGCGCCTTGAGAAGCGCCTCCTCCTCCTGCTGGCGCGACGCGGCGATCGCCTTCGCCGTTCCCTCGAGGCTGAGCGGCCCGAGCTTCTCGCCCAGCACCAGCTTCACGGCCAGCGAGGAACTCTTGTGCTGCTCGACAATCCGCTTGAGGTTGGCGTCGACCGAGCGCAGCGCCTTCAGCCGCTCCTGCACCGTGACGAGGTCGTCCGCGCGCAGCGCCTCGGCGCGACGCCAGGCCTCGACGGCCTCGACCATGAGCCTGTTCGCGGCGGCCTCGTCGCCAACGCCTTGCGCGAGGGCGGCACCCGACGCAAGCAGCTGAAGCACAATGGCGAGCGCCGCGAGCATCGCCCGCCATGCCTTGAGAATGTGCATGCTAGGACAATGGTTGCCGTGCAACGGGAAGGCAAGCGCACGCGCCAGGGAGGTTGCGGCCGACACGACCTCGCGAAGACCGTCCTGCCCTCCATGCGAAACGGCACGCGCCCGGTGATCCCCCCGAAATGGTGCATCGACGGCGCGCAACGCGAACCCTGCCACCGTATCGTGCCGGCTGCGCGGTTTCTCCGGCGTGGAAGGGCATGGCGATGAAGGTCTTCGAGGCCAGGGTTTTCAACCGCGAGGTGCGCGAGGCGATGCGTCTCGGCCGCCCCAACGACACGGCCTTCGACGACACATGGGCGGAGACGCGCTTCGTCGAGATCAAGGCGATGAGCGCCGATTTCGCGCGCCAGATCGCCGAGAGGCGCTATCCGGCCGACCAGGGCTTCGAGGTCGAGGGCATCGACGAGGCCTGAGGGACAAGCCTGTCGGGTGATCGCTAGAGGTCGCTGCGCGCGAGCAGCTCGCGCATCGCGGCGAGGACGTCGCCCGGCGCCTCCTGCGGCACGGCGTGGCCGATGCGCGGGAGCAGGCGCCGCTCGTAGGGGCCGGAGAAGCGGCGCGCCTGCGCGTCGGTCGCGGGGGCCGGCGTGACGCCGTCCGCGGCGCCGTGGAGGTTGATCGTCGGCACGGCGATCATGGGCTGCCGCGCCAGCGCCGCCTCGATGCCTGCGCAGGCGGGATCGCCCGCCACGAGCCCGTAGCGGTGGCGATAGGAATGCACCACGACATCGACGAAGTCCGGGTTGTCGAAGGACGCGGCGCTGCGCGCGAACGTCGCCTCGTCGAAGCGCCATTCCGGCGACCAGAGGCGCCAGAGCAGGCGGCAGAGGCCGCGCCGGTCGCGCGCGAGCCCGGCGCGGCCGCGCTCGGCGTGGAAATAGTACTGGTACCAGAAGCGATGCTCCTGCTCGGCCGGCGCCGGCTCGGCCGAGGCGGCGATGTCCTGGATGTTGTAGCCGGTGCAACTGGCGAGGCAGCGCACGCGCGCGGGATGCAGCGCCGCGACGACGCAGGCCGCGCGCCCGCCCCAGTCGTAGCCGCCGAGCGCGGCGCGCGCGATGCCGAGCGCGTCCATGAACTGCAGGAGGTCGGCGCCCAGCGCCGCCTGCTCGCCCGAGCGCGGCGTCGAGGCGGAGAGGAAGCGCGTCGCCCCGTAGCCGCGCAGGAAGGGCACGACCACGCGGCATCCATCCGCCGCGAGCGCCGGCGCCACCTCGTCATAGGCGCGGACGTCGTAGGGGAAGCCGTGCAGCAGGATCACCGGCGGCCCGGAAGCGGGCCCGTGCTGCTCGAAGGCGACCTCGAGGGTCGGTGTGCGGGCGAAATGCATGGGGTGTCTCGTGCTGGAAGGGGTCCTTCGCGTCAACGACCTGGGCGGCTGCGAAGCGCGGGAGCCGAAGACCCTCGCCCGGCGCCGCGACGCACGCCTCGAAAAACGGTGTCTGGATGCCGATCCGCTTGTCTGCTGCTTCGGTTGGCCAAGCCGCGATCGTGCCACGACCGGCGCGCGGCGCCCGCAGGTCTCCGCTTCGCATGCTATCGGTAGAGGCCGGCGCGCACGACATGAAGCACGGGCCTGCCCGTCCCGGCGCGCCAAAAAAGAGGGCCGCATCTCGCGACGCGGCCCAAGTCTAGGGAGGAAACGCCCAGGAAGGGCGAAGCGCCGCTTCCCGTGCGGCATCAAGCGATGCCGCAATGCACAACGTACTTGCTGCAGCGCAAAAATCAAGGGGCTGCACGTCGCGGCCGAAACGCTTATAAAGACACCGGTCCGCCATGGATGAATGCTGCCCGATCCGGCCCCTGACTTTGGCCCGGAATGGCTGGATGGGCGCGACCTCGGACCGCGCTACCGCGTTTCGCCGAGGACCGGAGGAAAAGCCAAGGGGCGCGGATGGCGGACGAGGTCTGGGCAAGGCTGGAGATCGGGCAGGGCGCGACGAGGCTCCTCGTGGGCGGCGACTGGACGCTGCGCAACGCAGGTGCCGCGGCCGCGGCGCTGCCGGCGCGCGACGGCCAGGAGCCAGGGCCGGTCGTGGTCGACACCTCCGC
>CANMWW010000324.1 GCA_947500965.1 Alphaproteobacteria bacterium | reverse complement strand
GAGCCCGCGCGAGGCGCAGCAATCGAGCTTCGCCACGCACCTGTCCGCGGCGCGGCTCTCTGGCCTGCCGGTGATCGTGCATACGCGCGACGCCGACGACGACACCGCGCGCATGCTCGACGCCGCGGCCGGGCAGGGACCGCTCGCGGGCGTGCTGCACTGCTTCACCTCGTCCGCGGAGCTGGCGCGCCACGCGCTCGGCCTCGGCTTCTACATCTCGCTCTCCGGGATCGTGACCTTCCGCAACGCCGACGCGCTGCGCGAGACGGCGCGGGCGATCCCGGTCGAGCGCCTGCTGGTGGAGACGGATTCGCCCTTCCTCGCGCCGGTCCCGGTCCGCGGGAAGACCTGCGAGCCGGCCTTCGTCGCGCATACCGCGCGCTTCGTCGCGGAGCTCAAGGGCGTGTCGCCCGAGGCGCTGGCCGAGGCCACGACGCGGAACTTCTTCGCGCTCTTCCCGAAGGCCGCCATCGCGCGCCAGGCCGCCGCCGCATGAAGGTCACCATGCTCGGCAGCGGCGGCTCGGGCGGCGTCCCGCTGATCGGCTGCCGATGCGCGACCTGCACCTCGCGGGATCCCCTGAACCGCCGCCTGCGGGTCTCGATCGTCGTCGAGGGCGACGACGGCAGGCGCATCCTGGTCGACACCTCGCCGGACCTGCGGCAGCAGTTCCTGGCCCAGGGGCTCGTGACGGTCGACGCGGTCATCCTGACCCACGCGCATGCGGACCACATGCACGGCATCGACGACCTGCGCTCGGTCAACTACCACCGCAACGCGCCGCTTGAGGTCTGGGCCGACGCCGCCACGCTCGCCGAGGCGACCGGGCGCTTCGGGTACTGCTTCGACCCGCCACGGACCAATGCCGGGATCTGGTACGCGCCGTCGCTGGTCGGCCGCGAGATGCCAGTGGGCCGCCCGGTGGAGATCGCGGGCATGCAGGTCCTGGCCTTCCACCAGGTCCATGGCGGGACGCGGCCGCCGACGCTCGGGCTGCGCTTCGGGGCCTTTGCCTATTCGACGGACGTCAAGGAGATGCCGGAGGAGGGTTTCGCGGCCCTCGAG
This sequence comes from Alphaproteobacteria bacterium, assembly GCA_947500965.1. Taxonomy (GTDB): domain Bacteria; phylum Pseudomonadota; class Alphaproteobacteria; order CACIAM-22H2; family CACIAM-22H2; genus CAIOSQ01. The sequence goes on along the minus strand of CANMWW010000324.1, from coordinate 2,991 downwards.
GGGATCGACACCTGGATCGTCGACTGCCTGCAGGACGAGCCGAACGTCGCCCATAGCCATCTGCCGCAGACGCTTTCCTGGATCGAGCGGGTCCGGCCGCGGCAGGCGGTGCTGACCCACATGGGCCACAGGCTCGAGTACCACGATCTCGCGAAGCGGCTGCCGCGCGGTGTCGTTCCTGGCCATGACGGGCTCGTCGTCGAGATTGGCGGGAACGAACCTTGAGGAAGATGCGGATCTCGGAAACCCAGGTAGCGCCCTGTAACCTTGGTCATAAGTTCATTTTCGATAATACTTATTATACGAACTAGAGATGCCGCAGGACGAGCGCCCGATCGACCGCCTCCTCGCCGTGATGGCCAGGCTCCGCGACCCGCGCGATGGCTGCCCGTGGGACGTCGCGCAGGACTTCGCGACCATCGCGCCCTACACGATCGAGGAAGCCTACGAGGTCGCCGACGCGATCGCGCGCGGCGACCTCGATGGTCTGCGCGAGGAACTCGGCGACCTGCTGTTCCAGGTCGTCTTCCACGCCCGGATGGCCGAGGAACGCGGCGCCTTCGCCTTCGACGATGTCGCGCGTGGCCTGGTCGAGAAGATGATTGCCCGCCACCCGCATGTCTTCGCCGGCGCCGAGCGCCATGGCGCGGAGCAGCAGGTCGGCGCCTGGGAGCGCCTCAAGGCCGAGGAACGTGCCAGGAAGGCCGCGGCGCGCCCCGGCGGCCCGGCCAGCGCCCTCGACGACGTCCCGGTCGGCTTCCCCGCCCTGACCCGCGCCCAGAAGATCCAGAAGCGCGCCGGACAGGTCGGGTTCGACTGGGGCGACGCCGCGCCGGCGCTGGACAAGGTCGCCGAGGAGACGCGCGAGGTCGCCGAGGCACTCGCCGAACCCGGCCGCGGGCGCGTCGCCGAGGAGATCGGCGACCTGCTCTTCGCCGCGGTGAACGTGGCGCGCCTGTCCGGGGTCGACGCGGAGACGGCGCTGCGCGACGCGACGACCAAGTTCGAGCGGAGGTTCCGGCGGATGGAGGCGATGCTTGCGGCGGACGGGCGGACGCCCTCCGGCTCGAGCCTCGCGGAGATGGACGCCGCCTGGGATCGCGTGAAGGCCGAGGAGCGCGGGAAGCGGGGCTGACGGCGCCCCTTCCCGCCCTCGGTGCCGGCTCACGCGGCGGCCAGGCTCGTCTCGACCAGGCGCGCCCAGTAGCTCGCGCCGATCGGCAGGATCGCGTCGTTGAAGTCATAGCGGGCGTTGTGGAGCATTCGCCCGCCCTCGCCGCCGCCATTGCCGATCATGATGTAGGCGCCGGGCTTGTTCTCGAGCATGAAGGCGAAGTCCTCGGAGCCCATGACCGGCTCGACGCCGGTCTCGACGCGACCGGGATCCCCGGTGATCTCCGCCGCGGTCGCGGCAGCGCGCCGCACGGACTCCTCGTCGTTGACCAGCGGAGGATACCGGCGCTCGTAGCGCACGCGCGCCGTGGCGCCCATCGACGTGGCGATCCCGGTCGCGATCTCGCCGATCCGCCGCTCCATCATGTCGCGGACCTCGCGCCGGAAGCAGCGCGTGGTGCCGCGCAGGACGACGGTTTCCGGTATGACGTTCCAGGTGTCGCCGCCATGGATCTGCGTGACCGAGACCACCGCGGCGTCGATCGGCCGCGCGTTGCGGCTGACGATCGTCTGCAGGCCGATCACGACCTGCGCGCCGACGACGACCGGGTCGATCGACTGGTGCGGCATGGCGCCATGGCTGCCGCGGCCCTCGATCTCGATCTCGAAGACGTCGTAGGACGCCATCATCGGGCCGGGACGGATGGCGAAGTTGCCCGTCGCCATGCCGGGCCAGTTGTGCATGCCGTAGATGGCGTCGCAGTGGAACTTCTCGAACAGCCCCTGCTCCACCATCACGCGCCCGCCGCCCTCGTTCTCCTCGGCCGGCTGGAAGACGAAATGCACGGTGCCGTCGAAGCGCCTGGTCTCGGCGAGGTACTTCGCCGCTCCGAGCAGCATGGCGGTGTGCCCGTCATGCCCGCAGGCATGCATCTTCCCCGGCACGCAGGAGGCGTGCGGGACGGCGTTCTTCTCCTGGATGTGCAGCGCGTCGATGTCGGCGCGCAGCGCGATGGCCCGCCCGCCCTTGCCGGCGCGCAGCGTGCCCACCACGCCCGTCCCCGCGAGGCCGCGATGCACCTCGATCCCGAAGCTCTCGAGCTGCCGCGCCACCATCTCGGCGGTGCGATGCTCCTCGAAGGCGGTCTCCGGGTTGCGGTGGATGTCGTGCCTCCACGAGATCATGTCCTCGTGGAAGGCGGCGATGCGGTTGATGACGGGCATGGAAGGCGCTCCTGGCGTCAGTCCTTGGCGAGCAGGTTGTAGAGGCTCGACGTGTCCCAGCGCCCGCCGCCGCGCGCCTGGACCTGCGCGTAGAACTGGTCGACGAGCGCGGTGACCGGCAGGCGGGCCTTGTTGCGGTTCGCCTCCGCGAGGCAGATGCCGAGGTCCTTGCGCATCCAGTCGACGGCGAAGCCGAAGTCGAACTTGTCCGCGACCATCGTCTTGGCGCGGTTGTTCATCTGCCACGAGCCGGCCGCGCCCGCGGTGATGACCGACAGCACCTTCTCCGCGTCGAGGCCGGCGCGCATGGCGAAGTTCATGCCCTCGGACAGGCCCTGGACCAGCCCCGCGATGCAGATCTGGTTGACCATCTTCGTGAGCTGGCCGGCGCCCGCGGGGCCGATCAGCGTGATCGCCTTCGCGTAGGTCTTCAGGACCGGCTCGGCGCGTGCATAGGTCGCCTCGTCGCCGCCGCACATGATGCCGAGCTGGCCGTTCTCGGCGCCGCTCTGGCCGCCGGAGACCGGGGCGTCGATGAAGCCGAGCCCGCGACTGCGCGCCTCGGCGTCGAGTTCGCGCGCGATCTCGGCCGACGCGGTGGTGTGGTCGACGAAGATCGCGCCCTTGCCCATGGTCGAGAAGGCGCCGGCGTCT
>CANMWW010000323.1 GCA_947500965.1 Alphaproteobacteria bacterium | reverse complement strand
GCCCGGCCGGGGAACCGGGCCGGTGTCGTCAGCCGGCCGGACGCGGCCAGATCCCGGGGAAGGCGGGCGCCGCCATCGGCGTGCCGGAGGGCGGCGCGTCGGCGGGTGGCGGCGGCGACATGAAGCCGTCGCGCAGCACGAAGACCGCGTCGTCGCCCGTGACGCGCGCGGCGAAGGCGCGGCGGCGTTGGCTGCCGCGGTTGCCGGGCGCGCCATGCAGCGTCAGCGCGTGGAAGGCGATGCAGTCGCCGGGCTCGACGTCCCAGCCGAGCAGGCGATAGGCGCCGCGGTCGGCGTCGATGTCGGGGACGTCGCGGAAATTCGGGTCCTTCGCGGGATGCGCCTTGGCGTCGGCGAAGCGCTTGGGCGAGTACCAGATCCCGCTGAGATGCGAGCCGGCGACATACTCGACGCAGGTCTCGCGGCCGACGGGGTCGAGCGGGATCCAGAAGCTCATCACCTGGCGGCCATCGACGCTCCAGTAGGGCTGGTCGTGGTGCCAGGGCGTCGGCTCGGCGGTCCCCGGCTCCTTCACCAGCACGTGCTCGTGGAAGAGGTTGACGCGCCGCGAGCGCATCAGCCGCGCGCCGAGCGCGCCCACGGGCCCGTCCAGCAGGAACTCGCGATAGGCGGGGATGCGCCGCCAGTTGCAGTAGTCGCCGAAGAAAAGGCCCGGCTTGCCGTCCGGCGTGTAGCGCTTCGCGTAGGGTCCGGGCTCGCGCATGTTCTGCTCGACGCCCTCGCGCAGGCGCTCGATCCAGTGCAGCGGGATCACGCCGCGCAGCGCCACCGCGCCGTCGCGCTCGTACTCGGCCACGATCGAGTCGGGGATGGATGCGTCGTCCAGCGGCATGGCGGGGCTCTTTTGGATGTCACGGCGCCGGCGCGGCGCCGATCGGCCCGGAACGCGGCTCCGGGCGGCAGCCGGGAACTTAGACGCCCCCGCGAAGCCGCCGCAAGCGCGCGGGGCCATCGCGCACGCTATGGTACGCGCAGATGGACGAAGGACCGGGAGGCGGCGCGATGGCGACGACGGAGGCGGGGGCGAGGCTGCCGCTCGAGGGCATCCGCGTGGTGGAGTTCGTCCACATGGTCATGGGGCCGACCTGCGGGCTGGTGCTCGCGGACCTTGGCGCCGAGGTCATCAAGGTCGAGCCGGTTCCCGACGGGGACAACACGCGCAGGCTCGTCGGCTCGGGCGCGGGCTTCTTCGTCAACTTCAACCGCAACAAGAAGTCGCTGGCGATCGACCTCAGGTCGCCGCAGGGGCGCGCAGCGATCGACCGGCTCGTCGCCACCGCCGACGTCGTGACCGAGAACTTCAAGCCCGGCGCGATGGAGAAGCTGGGCCTGGGCTGGGAGCAGCTGCGCGAGCGGCACCCGCGCCTCGTCTACGCCTCGCACAAGGGCTTCCTCGACGGCCCGTACCAGGACCGCACCGCCCTCGACGAGGTCGTGCAGATGATGGGCGGGCTCGCCTACATGACCGGCCTGCCGGGCCGGCCTCTGCGCGCGGGCAGCTCGGTCAACGACATCATGGGCGGCATGTTCGCGGCGATCGGCGTGCTCGCCGCGCTGCTGGAGCGGCGCGAGACCGGGCGCGGCAAGCTCGTGCGCTCGGCGCTGTTCGAGAACTGCGCCTTCCTCGTCTCGCAGCACATGGCCGCCTTCGGGGTCACCGGCAAGGCGCTGCCGCCGATGTCCGTGCGCCTGTCGCCCTGGGGCATCTACGACGTGTTCGAGGCAGCCGATGGCGAGCAGGTCTTCTTCTCCGTCGTCACGGACACGCAATGGGCGGCGTTCTGCGCCGCCGTCGGCTGGCAGGACCGGCTCGCGGATCCCGCGCTGCGCACCAACGCCCAGCGCGCCGCCGCGCGCGCGACGCTGGTCCCGCAGGTCGCTGCGCTGCTGAAGGCGATGCCCCGCGCGGCGATCGTGGCGATGGCCGAGGCCGCGGGCCTGCCCTACGCGCCGATCGCGCGGCCCGAGGACCTGTTCGAGGACCCGCATCTCGTCGCCTCCGGCGGCCTTGCGGACACGCGCATCCCGGAAGGCGGCAGCGTGCGCCTGCCGATCCTGCCGCTCGACCTCGACGGCCGGCGCCTGCCCAAGCGGCTCGACCCGCCGCGCCTCGGCGAGCAGGGCCGCGAGATCCTCTCCGGGCTCGGCTTCTCCGCGCGGGAGATCGACGAGATGGCCGCGAGCGGGGCCGTCGTGCTGGACCCCGGCGGCGCGGCCGACCGGCCGGCCTAAGCCGTCCCGGCGCGCGGCCGGGGCGCGGCGCGCGCCTATCCTCGCCCGTGGCGGATTTCCCGCCGGACCGCGCGGGCGATGAAGCGTCTCCTCCTCGTCACCTTCCACTTCCCACCGTTCAACGCCATAGCGGCGGTGCGCACGGGGCGCTTCGCGCGCTTCCTGCTCGACCGCGGCTGGGACGTGCGCGTCGTCGCCGCGCGCTCCGACGCGCCCGAGACGCTGCCGCTGGAGATCCCGCGCGAGCTCGTGCTGCACACGCCCTGGACGCATGTCGACGTCATGCTCGACCGGTTCCTGCGCCTCGGTCGCACGCGCGCGAGCGAGGCGCCGGCCAGCGCGGTGGCGGCCGGCGGCGCGCCGGCGCAGGGCTTCGCGCCGCGCCGCGCGCTGGGCGAGCTGCGCGCGGCGCTGCTCCACGTGCCGGATGGCCGCGTCGCCTGGATGCCGGAGGCGCTGCGCGGCGCACGTAGCCTGCTCGGCGCGTGGCGGCCGGACGTGGTCTACGCGAGCGCGCCCCCGGTCACGACGCTGCTGGTCGCGCGCGCGCTCGCGCGCCGCTTCGGCGTGCCCTGGGTCGCGGAGTTCCGCGACCTCTGGGTCGACAATCCCTACTACGAGTTCCCGGCATGGCGGCGGCGCGCCGAGGCGCTCTGGGAGCGGCGCGTGGTCGGCGACGCGGCCGGGCTGGTCACGGTATCGGAGACCTGGCGCGACGCGCTGCGCGCCAAGTTCGGCAAGCCGGTCGCGCTGGCGATGAACGGCTTCGTGCCCGCGGACTTCCCCGCGGGCATCCCCGCGCGCCCGTCGGCGGACGGGCCGCTGCGGATCCTCTACACGGGCATGATCTACCCCGGCTACCGCGACCCCTCGCCGCTCTTCCGCGCCATCGCCATGCTCGGCGCGCGGCGCGACGAGGTGCTGGTGGAGTTCGTCGGCGGCGACCTCGGCCCCGTCGCGCGGCTCGCGGCGGAGGCCGGGGTCGCGGACCGCGTGCGGCTCTCGCCGCCGGTGGGACATCGCGCCTCGCTCGCGCTGCAGGCCGCCGCCGACGTGCTGCTGCATCTCCAGTGGAACGACCCGCGCGAGGCCGGGACCATCTCCGGCAAGCTCTTCGAGTACATCGGCGCGCGGCGCCCGGTGCTCGGCCTCGGCTACGACCGCGGCGAGGTCGCGGCACTGCTCGGCGCGCATGGGCGCGGCGTGGTGCTGAACGAGCCCGAGGCGATCGCCGCGCGGCTGCGGCGCTGGATCGAGGAGAAGCGCGGCGGCGGCGTCGCGGCGCTGCGCGACGAGGCGGTCGCGGGCCTCGCGCGCGACGAGCAGTTCCTCGCCGCCGAGCGCATGGCGGCCGACGCGATCCGGCGGCCCGTCGCGCGCCGCGCGCAGCCGCGCCCGCGCGACCCGACCGGCATGACCGCGACGCCGCTCCACCGCCCGCTCGACATGTCCGGCATGGCGCACCCGGCGCTGTGCGTGGTGGTCGACACCGAGGAGCAGTTCGACTGGCAGGGCCCCTTCTCGCGGCACAACGTCGCGGTCTCCGCGATGCGCAGCCTGCCGCTGGCGCAGGCGATCCTCGCGCGCGCGGGCGTGCGGCCCGCCTACCTGCTCGACCATCCCGCCGCCGCCTCGGATCTCGGCCGGCGCATGCTGGCGGGCTGGCATGCCGACGGGCTCTGCGAGATCGGCGCGCAGCTCCATCCCTGGGTCAATCCCCCGCATGTCGAGGAGGTGAGCGCCGCGAATTCCTTCGCCGGCAACCTGCCGCCGGGCCTCGAGCGCGAGAAGCTCGCGCTGCTCTG
>CANMWW010000322.1 GCA_947500965.1 Alphaproteobacteria bacterium | reverse complement strand
GTCATCGGCGCCGAGACGTTCAGCAGGCTCCTCGACTGGAGCGACCGCGGCTCGGCCGTGCTCTTCGGCGACGGAGCGGGCGCCGTCGTGCTGCGCGCCGAGGCCGATCCGCGCGACCAGCAGGGCAGGGCCCGCGGGATCCTGTCGACGCATCTCCACTCCGATGGCCGCTTCAACGAGGCGCTCCACACCGATGGCGGGCCGTCCTCGACGCCGGGCCGCACCGGGGTCGTGAAGATGAATGGCCGCGAGGTCTTCCGGCATGCCGTGGAGAAGCTCTCCTCCGTCGTCGAGGAGGCGCTCGCCGCGAACGCGCTCGCGCCGTCGCAGGTCGACTGGCTCGTCCCGCACCAGGCGAACCGGAGGATCATCGACGGCATGGCGCGCAAGCTCGGGCTCCCGGCCGAGCGCGTCGTGGTGACCGTCGACCGCCATGCGAACACGTCGGCGGCGTCGATCCCGCTCGCGCTCTGGGAAGCCTCGCGCGAGAAGCGCTTCGCGCGCGGCGACGTGGTGCTGCTGGAGGCGATCGGCGGCGGCCTGACCTGGGGCGCCTGCGTCATCCGCTGGTGACGACCCTGCGACGTTGACGCTCATTTTCCTCGAGGCTAGCCTGCCCGACACGTCAGCCGAGAGCACCACGATGTCCCAGCCCACAGTCACGCGCGCCGATCTCGCAGAGGCCGTCTACCAGGAGGTGGGGCTGTCGCGTAACGACTCGGCCGCGCTCGTGGAGGACGTGCTGAACGAGGTCGTGTCCGCGCTGGAGCGCGGCGAGGCGGTCAAGCTCTCCTCCTTCGGCAGCTTCTCCGTGCGCCAGAAGGGCAAGCGCGTCGGTCGCAACCCGAAGACAGGCGAGGAGGTCCCGATCCTCCCGCGCAAGGTCCTGGTGTTCCGCGCTTCGCACGTGCTGAAGAACAAGGTCAATCGCGCCCAGGCGCGCCAGTCGGCGGCGCGTCCCGCCGCCGTCGAGCCGGGCGCCGCGTCGTGAGCGAGATCCCTCCCGCCATCATCGGCATGGGTATGCCCGAGGAATTCGAGCGCTCCCGGCCCTCGAAGTCCGCGTCCGCGTTCCGCACGATCAGCGAGGTCGCCGACCAGCTCGACGTGCCGCAGCACGTCCTTCGCTTCTGGGAGACGCGCTTCACGCAGATCCGCCCGCTCAAGCGCGCCGGTGGCCGCCGCTACTACCGGCCCGAGGACGTCGACCTCCTGCGCCGCATCCGCGGGCTGCTCTACCAGCAGGGATACACGATCAAGGGCGTCCAGAAGCTCCTGCGCGACACCCCGCGCGAGCGCGCCGAGGCCGCCGCGGTGGCGCACGAGTCGCCGGTCGTCGAGGCCTCCGTCGCGCCCGCGCGCCACGAGGAAACCGAGGCCGTTGTCGTGGCCGTGGAGTCGAGCACCGAGGCCGGGCAGCGTGGTGGCCCCTCCGCGTCGGACCTGGACGAGGCGCGCGGCGCTCTCGACGAGCTCGTCCGCGAGCTGGAGGCGATCCGCTCGGAACTGCTGCTCCTCAAGTCCTCCGGGCGTTGAAGACGCGCGGGTGCTTGCGTATAGTCCGCCGCCTTCCCGCAAGGGATCCGAGCCGGTCGGAGCGTAGCGCAGCCTGGTAGCGCATCAGTCTGGGGGACTGGGGGTCGTGGGTTCAAATCCCGCCGCTCCGACCATTCTCGGCAAGCAGGGCACACGCAGGGGCGAGAGGCGCCTGCCACGTCAGGACGACGGATCGTCCGCTTCGAGCACCAGCAGCACGAGTTCGAGCGCCGCGACGACGGTCGCTTGGCGGATGTCCGCGCGGTCGCCAGGGAAGACCTCCCTGCGATGGCGCGTGGTCCTGCCGCGCATCGCGCAGGCGAGATGCACCAGTCCCACCGGCTTCGCCGTGCTTCCTCCGCCAGGCCCGGCCACGCCGGTGACGGAGACCGCGATCGCCGCGCGCGAGTTCGCCACCGCGCCCTCGGCCATCGCGCGCGCGACCTCCTCGCTGACCGCGCCGTGGCGCGCGAGGAGCTCGGCGGGGACGCCGAGCATCTCGCGCTTCGCGTCGTTCGAGTAGACGACGAATCCGCGCTCGACGACGTCCGACGAGCCTGCGACGTCCGTGAGCGCGGCGGCGATCATGCCGCCCGTGCAGCTCTCCGCCGTCGCCAGCATCGCCTTGCGCCGGCGGCACGCCTCCAGCACGCGCGGCGCGAGTTCAGCCGCCGAGCGCACGCAGCGTCTCCGCCAGGGGCGAGAATGCGCAGAGCGCCCATGTCGCCACGCCCGCCTGCAGGCCTGCCACCATGTCGTCCGCCATCACGCCGGTTCCCCCGCCGATGTTGCGGTCGCACCAGCCCGCGGGAAAGGGCTTCAGGATGTCGGTGGCCCGGAACGCGGCGAAGGCGATCGCCCAGGCCCACCATTCCTGCGGCGCGAAGGCGAGGGCGAGCAACTGGCCGGCCACCTCGTCGATGACGATGAAGCCCGGATCCGCGTCCCCGTCGCGGCCCACGATGCGCGACGCGGCCACCGCGCCGACGATGCAGGTAGCGATGGAGGCCGCGACCAGCGCGGGCGCGCCGCCCCAGTACGCGATGGCCCAGCCGAGCGGCAACGCCGCGAGCGAGCCGAAGGTGCCGCTCGCGATGGGGATCCGGCCGATGCCCAGCACCGTCGCGACGAGCATCGAAGGGTGGTGGAAGGGCGGGAAGGCGCCGTGCGCGCGGCCTTCGCGCGGCCTGCCCGTCGTCATCGGTTCGCCCTTGGAGTCCATGGCGCAGGATAATCCCGGGTTGCTGCAATGCGTCATTTCTGTTTTAAGTGGCGAGAGATTAGCCAGAAGGCAGATCTGGTCAAAAAATGAGCATTTCGATCGGGCCCATCTCGCTCGCGGCCCCAGTCATCCTCGCCCCGCTCTCCGGGATCAGCGACCTTCCGTTCCGGCGCCTCGTGCGGCGCTGGGGCGCCGGCATGGTCGTGTCGGAGATGATCGCGAGCCAGGCGATGGTGCGAGAGACGCGGCAGTCGCTGCTGATGGCGAGCAGCGAGCCGGAGGAATTCCCGATGGCGGTGCAGCTCGCGGGCTGCGAGCCGGCCGTCATGGGCGAGGCCGCGCGCCTCAACGAGGACCGCGGCGCCGCGCTCATCGACATCAATTTCGGCTGCCCGGTGAAGAAGGTCGTCAATGGCCACGCGGGCTCGTCGCTCATGCGCGACGAGGTCCATGCCGCGCGCATCCTCGAGGCCACGGTGAAGGCCGTGCGCATCCCCGTGACGCTCAAGATGCGCATGGGCTGGGATCACTCGTCGCTCAACGCGCCCCGCCTCGCGCGCATCGCGCAGGAATGCGGCATACGGATGGTGACCATCCACGGCCGCACGCGCTGCCAGTTCTACGAGGGCAAGGCGGACTGGGCCTTCGTGCGGCGCGCGAAGGAGGCGGTCTCGATCCCCGTCGTCGTCAATGGCGACATCACCACGGTCGACGCCGCCGCGCAGGCGCTCGCGCAGTCGGGCGCCGACGGCGTGATGATCGGCCGCGGGGCCTGCGGCCGGCCCTGGTTCCTGTCGCAGGTCATCCGCTTCCTCGCGACCGGCGAGCGCCTGCCCGATCCTCCGGCGGAGGTGCAGCGCGACACGCTGCTCGAGCATTTCGACGCGATGCTGCTGCACTACGGCGCCGAGACCGGCGTGCGCATGGCGCGCAAGCATGTCGGCTGGTACGCGCGCGGGTTCCCGGGCGCGGCCGAGTTCCGCGCGCGCGCGATGACGATGACCGATCCCCAAGCGATCCGGGACGCCATCCGCGGCGCCTGGGATCCCGCGCTCGGCAGGCTCGCCGCGTGAGCGTGCGCTGATGCAGCCGGCGAGGTCGATGCGCGCCGCGAGCCAGCTCCTTCCGGTCGATGTCGCCGGCGTGCTCTCGGCGCTGCCGGTCGCGGTCATCGCGCTCGATGCCGAGGACCGCATCGTGCTCGTCAACGCCGCGGCGGAGAGCTTCCTCGAGGCGTCCAGCCCAGTCCTCGCGGGATCGTCGCTGCGCGCGCATCTCTCGCCGGACAGCCCGCTCTTCTCGCTCGTCCG
>CANMWW010000321.1 GCA_947500965.1 Alphaproteobacteria bacterium | reverse complement strand
TCGTGAGCGAGATGTCGAGCGTGACCACCGCCACGCCGGCATGGACGGCGAGCAGCGCGAGCCTGCGCGCGCCGCCGGGGCCGGTGGTCGGCGTGTCGACGGCCATCGATGCCGCTCCTGGTCGCGTCGATCCTCGCCGCCTCAGCGCAGGAAGCGCTTCTCGATCTCCCTGACATCGTCCATGCGCTGGAGGCGGAAGACCTCCTCGACGGACGCGATCTCGCCCTCGACGCCCGCGATGCCGCCCTCGGCCGCGATGCGCGCGAAGGTCGCCTTCATCGCCGCGACCGCGGCGCGGATCGCATGGTTGCCGTAGATCACCATGCGCACCGTGCCGAGCGCGCGGATGCGGCGCTCGTCGAGCTGCGGGTAGGCGGTCGGCACGAGCACGATGCCGCGGCGCCCGTCCCATGCGCGCGCGAAGGCCTCGACCTCGTCGGGCGTGCGCGACTTCGAGTGCACGAGCACGAGGTCGGCGCCCGCCTCCTCGTAGGCGCGCGCGCGGCGCAGCGCCTCGTCCTGCCCGAGCCCCGCGATCAGCGCCTCGGTGCGCGCGACGACGAGGAAGCCGGGGTCGCGCCGCGTCGCCACGGCGGCCGCGACCTTGCCCTGGAACTCCTCTGTCCGCACGAGGTCCTGCCGCCCGCCGGCGACGAGGCTCGTGACCTTCGGGAAGCTCTTGTCCTCGATCACGACCGCCGAGGCGCCGGCTTCCTCGTAGAGGCGCACCGCATGGACGACGTTGACCGCGTTGCCGAAGCCCGTGTCGATGTCGGCGACGATGGGAAGGCGCGTGCGCCACGCCATCGCGCGCACCATCTCGAGGTGCTGCGTCATGCTCACGAGGCTGACATCGGGAAGGCCGAGCAGCGCCGAGAGCTCGAAGCCGGAAGCCCAGGCGCCGTCGAAGCCCGCTTCCTCGGCGAGCGTCGCCGAGAGCGGGCTGTGCGCCGCCATGATCCGCGCGAGCCCGCCATCGAGCGCCGCGCGCAGCCTGCCGTTGCGTGCCGCCTGTCCCGCCATCCCCGTCCTCCATCCCTGGCCGCGGCCATCCTAGCCGCTGCGCCCGCGCGTGGCGCCGTCCTCCGCGCTTGTGGAGCCGGCGCCGCTTCCGCCACTATCGCGGCACCGACCATCGAAGGGATGAACGCCGTGGAGATCAAGCAGCCCTACCTCCTGTTCCTCGCCGACGCGGGAGACCCGCTCGCGGCCAAGACCTCCATCGGCGTCGCCCAGTGGCACCCCGAGCGCTGCATCGGCCAGGTGCGCCTGCCCGGCTGCAAGGCGGACGCGCTGGTGCCGGACATGACCCCCAGTGAAGCGGCCAGGAAGGGCGCGCGCACGATGATCGTCGGCGCCGTGAACCGCGGCGGCGTCTTCTCGCCGGCATGGATGAAGGCGCTGCACGCGGCGCTGGACGCGGGCCTCGACCTCGCGGCCGGCCTGCACCAGCGCCTCGCTGACATCCCCGAGATCGCCGCGAAGGCGCGGAAGCTCGGGCGCAGGCTCCACGACGTGCGCCACCCGACGGAGGAGTTCCCGATCGCCACCGGGCGCAAGCGCAGCGGCAAGCGGCTGCTGACCGTCGGCACGGACTGCTCGATCGGCAAGATGTACACGACCTGCGCGCTCGAGCGGGAGATGCACGCCCGCGGCCTCAAGGCGACGTTCCGCGCCACCGGGCAGACCGGCATCCTGATCGCCGGCGGCGGCGTGTCGATCGACGCCGTGGTCTCCGACTTCGTCGCGGGCTGCGTCGAGAAGATGTCGCCCGACAACGACGCCGACCACTGGGACCTGATCGAGGGGCAGGGGTCGCTCTTCCACGCCTCCTATGCCGGCGTCACGCTCGCGCTGATCCATGGCGCGCAGCCCGACGCGCTGGTCATGTGCCACGAGCTCGGGCGCCCGCACATGCGCGGCCTGCCCGGCTACAGGCTGCCGGACATCCGCGAGGCGATCGACCTCAACGTGCTGCATGCGCGCCTGACCAACCCGAAGGCGAAGTGCATCGCGGTGTCGCTCAACACCTCGAAGCTGGCGCCGCGCGCCGCGGCCACCGCGATGAAGCGCATCGAGGACCGCACGGGCCTGCCCTGCGTCGATCCCTCGCGCGGCGGCGTGGGCCCGGTCGTCGACCGGATGATGAAGATCCGATGACCCGCCGCAGCCTGCGCGCCGTCCGCGAGGTCTTCCCGATCCGCGGCGTCTTCCGCATCTCGCGCGGCGCGCGCACCGAGAGCGTCGTCGTCACGGCGACGATCTCCGAGGACGGCGCGCGCGGCCGCGGCGAGTGCGTGCCCTATCCGCGCTACGGCGAGAGCGTCGATTCCGTGCTCGCGCAGATCGAGGGCGCACGCGGCGCGATCGAGGCCGGGGCGGGGCGCGCGGAGCTGCAGTCGCTTCTGCCTGCCGGCGCCGCGCGCAACGCGCTCGACTGCGCGCTCTGGGACCTCGAGGCGAAGCGCGCGGGCAGGCCCGTGTGGGAGCTCGCGGGACTGCCCGCGCCGCGGCCGCTGACCACCGCCTTCACGCTGTCGGTGGACGAGCCCGCGGCGATGGAGGCCGCGGCGCGCGCCGCCGCGGGACGGCCGCTGCTGAAGATCAAGCTGACCGGCGACGGCGACCTCGCGCGCGTCCAGGCGGTGCGCCGCGGCGCGCCCGCCGCGCGGCTCGTCGTCGACGCCAACGAGGCGTGGACCGCCGCGCACTACGCGTCCTTCGCGCGCGAGCTCGCCGGGCTCGGCGTCGAGATGATCGAGCAGCCGCTGCCGGCCGGGAAGGACGCCGGCCTCTCCGAGGTCGAGCACCCGGTCCCGGTCTGCGCCGACGAGTCCTGCCACGACACCTCGTCGCTGGCGGAGATCGGCGCGCGCTACGAGGCGATCAACATCAAGCTCGACAAGGCCGGCGGCCTGACCGAGGCGCTGCGCCTGCGCGACGCCGCGCGCGCGGCTGGCCGGCGCGTGATGGTGGGATGCATGCTGGGGACGTCGCTCGCCATGGCGCCGGCGATCCTGGTCGCGCAGGGCGCGGAGTGGGTCGACGTCGACGGGCCGCTGCTGCTGGCGCGCGACCGCGACCCGGGCCTCGTCTACGCGGGCAGCACGGTCTCGCCGCCGACCCCGGCCCTCTGGGGCTGAGCCGCGGGCGCGCTCAGCCCGCCGCCGCCGCGCGCAGGTAGCGCTCGCGGATGGCGGCGCAGGCCCGCGCCGAGGACGCCGCGACCTCCTCGACCAGGCGTTCCGCGTCGCCGCGGCGGCGGTCGCGGCAGGCCGCCTCGAGTTCCGCGGCGAGCAGGCTGGTGCGCCGCGCGCCGAAATTCCCAGCAACGCCCTTGAGGTCGTGCGCCGCGCGCGCGAGCGCGCCGAGGTCGCCGGCGGCCGCGCGCAGCGCCTCGATGCGCTGCTCCGCGCCATCGACGAAGCCCGCGAGCAGGCGCTGGAACTCCGTCGCGCGCAGCACGGCCTGGATGGCGGTGACCTGCGCGTCCTCGAGGTCCGGCGCCTCGGTGGCGGGCTTGGCCTCGACGACGGGCTCGGCCGCGCCGTCCTCGCCCGAGGCGGGCGCGGCGACGACCAGGCGGCGCAGGATCGCCATGACCTCGGTGCGGTTGATCGGCTTGGCGATGTAGTCGTCCATGCCCATCGAAAGATAGTGCTCGCGCGCGCCGGGCATCGCGTTCGCGGTCAGGGCGACCACCGGCACGCGGGCGCGATCGCCGCCGATCTCGCGGATGCGCGCCGTCGCCTCGACGCCGTTCATGGCCGGCATCTGCACGTCCATCAGGATCGCGTCGTAGCGCTGGCGCCGCGCCATCTCCACGGCCTCCGCGCCGGTCGAGGCGATGTCGACCGCGGAGCCCTCGCGCTCCAGCACCGCGCGCATCAGGCTCTGGTTGACCCGGTTGTCCTCCGCCACGAGGAGCCGCGCGCCGTCGACCTGCTCGCGCTGCGCCGTGGGGCTCGCGGCGGCGGCCTGGCCGCGCGACGCCGCCTGCGGCGCGCCGGAGGCAGGGGCGTCGGCGAAGAGGCGCGCGAGGCATTCGCGCACGGAGTGCAGGCGCACGGGCTTGCCG
>CANMWW010000320.1 GCA_947500965.1 Alphaproteobacteria bacterium | reverse complement strand
GAGATCTTCTCGCCATGCGCGTCGAGGAAGAGCTCGTAGTTGAAGCCCTCTGGCGGCTGGCCGCCCATGACGCGGCAGATCTGCCCGGAGAGCTTCACCGAATCGATCAGGTCCTTGCCGGCCATCTCGTAGTCGACGCCGAGCGCCAGCCAGCGCATCGCCCAGTCGGCCTTCCACTGCAGCTTGCAGTGGCCGCCCGTCACCGGCACCTCGGTGAGCACCCCGTCCTCGTCGCGGAACACGACGCTGTTCGAGTCCAGCTTCACCTCGAGGATCGGCACCTGCAGCACGCGGTTGGTCCGCGGCGAGACCGGCAGGAAGGGCGAGTAGGTCGCGCGCCGCTCCGGCCCGAGCGTCGGCAGGATCACGTTCCTGACCGCCTCGTAGCGATGCAGCATCGCCACCAGCGTCTCGTCGAAGCGGCCCGAGCGGTACATCTCCGTCGACGACACGAACTCGTAGTCGAAGCCGAAGGAATCGAGGAAGGAGCGCAGCCGCGCGTTGTTGTGCTGGCCGAAGCTGGGATGCGTGCCGAAGGGATCGGGGATCGAGGTCAGCGGCCGCCCGATGTGCTGTGCCAGCATCTCCTGGTTCGGCAGGTTGTCCGGGACCTTGCGCAGCCCGTCCATGTCGTCCGAGAACGCGACGAGCCGCGTCGGCAGGTCCGACATCGCGCGGAAGGCGTTGCGCACCATCGTCGTGCGCACGACCTCGCCGAAGGTGCCGATATGCGGCAGGCCCGAGGGGCCGTAGCCCGTCTCGAACAGCACGTGGCCCTTCGCGGGAGGCGCCTTGGCGAAGCGCGCGACGAGCTTGCGCGCCTCCTCGAAGGGCCAGGCGCGGCCGCGCTCTGCGGGAATGCGGATGCCGGGGCCGTCCGGCGACATCATCGGGGCTGTCATGGCACCGGCCGGAATACGGGACGCGCCAAGCAGCGTCAATCTCCGGCGGCGACGGGCGCGCGCCGATGGCAGGATGCGCCCCCGCGACGGAGGACGGACGATGGAGATCAGGCTCGACGGCAAGGTGGTCCTCGTGACCGGCGGCACCCAGGGGCTGGGCGAGGCGATCGCGCGCGCCTGCGCGGGCAGCGCCGTCGCCGGGATCGCGGTCACCGGGCGCGACGCCACGCGCGGCGCGGCGGTCGCGGCGTCGCTCGAGGCGATGGGCGCGCCGGCGCTCTTCGTCCCGGGCGACCTCGCCGACCCCGCGGCGCCGGCGGCGATCGTCGACGCCACGCTCGCGCGCTTCGGGCGCATCGATGGCCTGGTCAACGCCGCCGGCGTGACGACCGAGGCCTCGCTGGCGGACGGCACGCCGGAGCAGTGGGAGGCGATCATGGCGGTCAACGCCCGCGCGCCCTTCTTCCTCATGCAGCGCGCGGTCGCGGCGATGCGTGAACAGGGGCGCGGCGGGTCCGTGGTCAACATCGCCTCCGTCCAGGCGCATTGCGGCACGCCCGCGCTCGCGATCTACGCCGCGTCGAAGGCGGCGCTGGTGGCGCTCACGCGCAACGCGGCCAACGCCCACCTGCGCGAGCGCATCCGCGTCAACGCGATCGCCATGGGCTGGACCGACACGCCGGCCGAGCACGACAAGCAGGCGCGGCTCCTCGGCAAGGGGCCGGGCTGGCGCGACGCCGCGCATGCCTCGCTGCCCTTCGGCCGCCTCGGGCGCCCGGAGGAGACGGCGGCGCTCGCGGTCTGGCTGCTCTCCGACATCTCGGGCGTGACCACCGGCGCGACGATCGACGTCGAGCAATGGGTCGTCGGCGCGCCGCCGCCCTGAACGCGCGCGACGCGGCATTGGACAGGACGGGCCGGAGGCACGACGATGCCGCCGGCGGCCCCGGCCGGGGCCGGGGAGAGGGCCAGGAGGAACCAGCATGAAGATCTGCGTCATCGGCGCCGGCGCCATGGGCGGCGCCTACGGGAGCCTGCTGTCGCGCGCGGGGAACGACGTCACCTTCGTCGACACCTGGCGCGAGAACGTCGACGCGATCAACGCGCACGGGATGAAGCTCGATGGCGTGCGCGGCACGCATGTCACGCGGATCCCGGCGAGCGCGACCCCGCCCGACGGGCTCGGCGCCGACCTCGCCATGATCTGGACCGACACCAACAACACCCGCGCGGCGGCCGAAACGGCGAAGCGCGTCCTCTCCCCCGGCGGCTTCGCGATCACGATGCAGAACGGGCTCGGCAACGTGGAGATCCTGGTCGACGTGCTGGGCAAGCCGCGCGTGATCGCGGGCTCGAGCATGTGCTCGGCCGCGATGCAGGGCCCGGCGCACACGACGCTCACCCACATGGCCATGAGCTCGGTCGGCGAACTCGACGGCGGCGGCAGCCCGCGCACCGAGGCGGTGGCCGCCGAGCTCGCCAAGGCCGGCTTCGACGCGCGCGTCCATCCCGACATCCGCTCGCTCGTCTGGACCAAGTTCGGGATCAACTGCTCGGTCAACGCGCTCTGCGCGACCACGGGCCTGCGCCATGGCGAGATCGCGCGCCTGCCGGCGATGGACGCCTTCCAGGACCGGATCATCGACGAGCTGCTCGCGGTGGTGGCGGCGAACGGCATCACCCTCGCCGACCCGGATTTCCGCGCGACGCTCAAGGCGCATTGCTGGAAGAAGTTCAGCCGCCCCTCGATGCTCCAGCACATCCATGCCGGCAAGCGCACGGAGATCGACTCGCTCAACGGCAAGATCGTCGAGGAAGGCGCGCGGCACGGGATCCCCACGCCCTACAACGCGGCGCTGGTCGCGCTGCTCAAGGGCGTCGAGCACAAGGCGACCGTCTCGCGCGGCCATACCGAAGACGACTACGCGCGGCTCGAGGCACAGGCCGCCGGCACGAAGCGGCCGGGCTGACGGCGGGAGACGAGACACGATGCCCAGCATCCTGACGGCCGAGCAGCGCGCCGCCTTCGAGCGCGACGGCTATGTCCTCGCGCGCGGCCTCTTCGACGCGGAGGAAGCGCGCCTGCTGCGCGAGGCGATGGAGAAGGACCCGGCGATCGCCGCGCATTTCTACGACCGCCACGACGCGACCGGCGCGGCGACGAAGATGGTGACGTGGAACCACCCCGGCGACAGCGTCTACGGCATGGCCGCGCGCTGCGCGCGGATGGTCGACACGATGGAGGACCTGCTGGGCGGCGAGGTCTACCACTACCATTCGAAGCTGACGGCGAAGGAGCCCCACGAGGGCGGCGCCTGGGAATGGCACCAGGACTATGGCTACTGGTACAACAATGGCTGCCTCTTCCCGCTGATGGCGTCGTGCATGGTCGCGCTCGACCGCACGACGCGCGCCAATGGTTGCCTCCAGGTCATGCGCGGCTCGCACCTGATGGGCCGCATCGACCACGGCCTGCTCGAGGGCCAGCAGGTCGGCGCCGACCTCGCCCGCGTCGAGGAGGCGAAGAAGCAGCTGGAGATCGTGCATGCCGAGATGGAGCCCGGCGACGGGCTCTTCTTCCACTGCAACACGCTGCACCGCTCGGACCAGAACCGCTCGCCCGACCGGCGCTGGACGCTGATCTGCTGCTACAACGCGGCGCGCAACGACCCGTATCGCGAGCACCACCACCCCCGCTACACGAAGCTCGACAAGGTGCCGGACGACGCGCTGCGCGCGGCGGGGCTGCGCTTCTCCGACGCGGCCCACGCCGACGCCTTCCTGAAGCGCGCGACGGCGCCCAGGGACCTGTCCACGCGCGGCGGCGCCGTCTTCGACAGCGGCGCGAAGCGCTGAGGCCGGGAGGGCAGGATGGTCGAGCTGGCGGGCAAGGTCGCCCTGGTCACGGGCGGGGCGAGCGGGATCGGCCTCGGCATGGCGCGCGCCTTCGCGGCGGCGGGGCTGCGCGTCGCGATCGCCGACATCGACGAGGCCACGCTGGCGAAGGCGGCGGCGCTCCTTCCCGCCACCGCGCTGGCGACGCGGCTGGACGTGACGCGCGCCGCGGACTGGGAGCGCGCGCTCGACGAGGTCGAGGCGGCGCTCGGCGGCGTCGAGATCCTCTGCAACAACGCCGGCGTCGCGCAGGGCCGCTATGCCGACGGACGGGAGATCCGGG
>CANMWW010000319.1 GCA_947500965.1 Alphaproteobacteria bacterium | reverse complement strand
CCCCTCCGTCGCCTGCCACATGTCCAGCGACATGGCGTTGCGCTTCGCGACGTTGTCGAAGGTCACGACGCCGATGGCGCCGCGCCGCTCGCAGAGGACCCTGCCCGTCATCCGGCCCGCTCCCCGTCTCAGATCGTGCCCGCGGCGCGCAGCGCCGCCACCTCGCCCGGCGACAGGCCGAACTCGGCGAGGATCTCCTCGCTGTGCTCCCCGCGCGCGGGCGGGGGGGCGGCGAGGCGGGAGGGCGTGCGACCCAGCGCCACCGGCTGCGCCATCAGGTCGATCTCCGTGCCCTCGACCCGCGCGGCGACGCCGAGATGCCGGACCTGCGGGTCGGCGAACATCTGGCCGATGTCGTAGATCGGGCCGCAGGGCACGCCGGCGGCGTTGAGTCGCTCGACCCAGGTGGCGGTCGCCTCGGCGAGGAAGATCTCCTGCAGCGCCGCGTTGAGGGCGTCGCGGTTGCGCGAGCGCAGCGCGCCGGTCGCGTAGTCGGGATGCGCGGCGAGCGCCTCGGCGCCGATCGCGCGCGCGCAGCGCTCCCAGATCGCCTGGCCCGACGTCGCGATGTTCAGGTAGCCGTCGCTCGTGCGGAACACGCCGGTGGGGATCGAGGTCGGGTGGTTATTGCCGGCCTGCTGCGCCACCTCGCCATGGACGAGGTAGCGGGCGGCCTGGAAGTCGAGCATGAAGGCCTGGGCCTGCAGCAGCGAGGTCCGCACCCACTGGCCCTCGCCGGACTGCTCGCGCTCGAGCAGGGCGGTGAGGATGCCCAGCGCGCAGAACAGTCCCGAGGTCAGGTCGGCGAGCGGTATGCCCGCGCGCACCGGTCCCTGGCCAGGCAGGCCGGTGACGGACATCAGGCCGCCCATGCCCTGGGCGATCTGGTCGAAGCCCGGGCGCCTCGCGTAGGGCCCGTCCTGCCCGAAGCCGGAGATGCTGGCGTAGACGATCCGCGGGTTGATGGCCCGGATGTCGGCATAGGCGATTCCGAGGCGCTGCTTCACGTCTGGCCGGAAGTTCTCGACCACAACGTCGGCCTGCGCAGCCATGCGCCGGAACAGGGCGATCCCGGCCTCCGACTTGAGGTCGAGGGTCAGGGACCGCTTGTTGCGGTGGAGGTTCATGAAGTCGGCGCCGTCGCGGGGGCCGCCCATGGTCTCGCCCTCCTCGAGATGGGCCGGCAGCTCGATCTTCACGACGTTGGCGCCCCAGTCGGCGAGCTGGCGGACCGCGGTGGGGCCGGAACGCACGCGGGTGAGGTCGAGGACGGTGAACCTGCTGAGCGCGGCGGAAGCCTGTGGCGCGGCCATTTGCGAGGTGTCTCCTGTGGATGGGCCCCCGGCGGGACGGGGCCGCCAGACTGCGGGCGGGCTCCGGCATAAGCAACCTCCCGACGCGACCGGACGCCGCGGACGGGGCCATGGAGGGGCGGTCTCCGGACGCAGGCTTGGCAAGCGGCGCGCGAACAGGCATTTTGCGCACTGCACAAGAAAACAGGCCGTTGCGGCCGATGCAGGGCTGACCACGCATGAAACTCGCCATTCCACGCGAACGCCGCGCCCATGAGCGCCGCGTCGCCGCGACGCCCGATACGGTGAAGCGCCTCAAGGGCCTCGGCATCGACGTCGTCGTCGAGGCTGGCGCCGGCGCCGGCGTGTCGATCCCGGACGAGGCCTATGCCGCCGCGGGGGCCACGGTGGCGCCCGACTACGCCTCGGCGGTCGGCGACGCGGACATGGTCCTCAAGGTCGCCCGGCCGCTTGCAGCCGGCGAGGGGCAGGACGAGGCCGCCGCCCTCAGGCGCGGCGCGGTGCTCGTCGCGATGCTCGATCCCTACCGCAACCGCGACCAGGTCGCGGACTTCGCCGCGCGGGGCCTCACGGCCTTCGCGATGGAGCTCGTGCCGCGCATCACCCGCGCCCAGGCCATGGACGTGCTGTCCAGCCAGGCCAACCTCGCGGGCTACAAGGCCGTCCTCGACGCCGCGTCGGAGTTCGGACGCGCCTTCCCGATGATGATGACCGCGGCGGGCACGATCGCGCCGGCGAAGGTCATGGTCATGGGCGCCGGCGTCGCCGGGCTGCAGGCGATCGCCACCGCGCGCCGCCTCGGCGCCGTGGTCTGCGCGACCGACGTGCGCCTCGCCGCCAAGGAACAGGTGGAATCGCTCGGCGGCACCTTCGTGATGGTCGACGACGAGGAGGCCCGCCAGGCGGAGACCTCCGGCGGCTACGCCAAGGAGATGTCCGACGCGTACAAGAAGAAGCAGGCGGCGCTGATCGCGGAGACGATCCGCAAGCAGGACATCGTCATCTGCACGGCCCAGATCCCGGGCCGCGCCGCGCCGCGCCTCGTCAGCGACGAGATGATCGCCTCCATGCGCCCCGGATCGGTGATCGTCGACCTCGCGGTGGAGACCGGAGGCAACTGCGAGGGCTCGGTCGTCGGCGAGGTCGTGGTCCGCCACGGCGTGCGCGTCGTCGGCCACGCGAACGTGCCGAGCCGCGTGGCGGTCGACGCCTCGCAGCTCTACGCGAAGAACCTGCTCAGCTTCGTCCAGCTGGTCGTCGGCAAGGACGGCGCGCTGAAGATCGACCGCGACGACGAGATCGTGAAGGGCGCGCTGCTCGCGATCGACGGCGCGGTCGTCCACCCGAACTTCCTTCCCCCGCCGCCAGCGGCTCCCGCGCCCGGCGCGGCGCCGACAACGCTCTGAGGCCCTGCCATGGCAACCACCGAGATCACGCAGGGCGCCGCGCAGGTCGCCAACGACGCCGCCGCCCTCGCCGCCAAGGCGCAGGCGCTGGCCGAGCAGGCGGCGATGGCGCAGCAGGCCGGCGGCGCCGCCGACATGCTGGCGATGTTCATGACCGTCTTCGTGCTGGCGTGCTTCGTCGGCTACTACGTGGTCTGGCGCGTCACGCCGGCGCTGCACTCGCCGCTGATGGCGGTCACCAACGCGATCAGCTCGGTGATCATCGTCGGCGCGCTGCTCGCGGCCGGTGCCTCGGCGGTCGGCTTCAGCCAGGCCATGGGCTTCCTCGCGATCGTGCTCGCCAGCGTCAACATCGTCGGCGGCTTCGCGGTGACCCAGCGCATGCTGTCCAAGTTCAAGAAGAAGCAGAAGTGAGGGCCGCCCCATGAGTTCCACGCTCTCGGCGCTGCTCTACCTCGCGGCCTCCGTCGCCTTCATCATGAGCCTGCGCGGGCTCTCCAGCCCGGAGACCGCGCGCGCCGGAAATTTCTGGGGCATCGCCGGCATGGCGGTCGCCGTCCTGACCACGCTCGCCCAGCCCGGCATGCAGGTGTCGCTCTGGATGCTCATCGCGATGGCGATCGGCGGCGGCGGCGGCCTCTACATCGCCGCGCGCATCGAGATGACCGCGCTGCCCCAGCTCGTCGCGGCCTTCCACTCGCTCGTCGGCCTCGCCGCCGTGCTCGTCGCCGTCGCTGCCTTCTACTCGCCGGCGAGCTTCGGGATCGGCGTGCCGGGCGCGATCAAGCTCGGCTCGCTCATCGAGATGGGCCTCGGCACCGCGATCGGCGCGATCACCTTCACCGGCTCGATCGTCGCCTTCGCCAAGCTCCAGGGCCTGCGCTCGCGCGCGCTCGAGGCGATGCCGATGCAGCATCCCGTCAACGCCGCGCTCGCCGCGGCCTGCGTCGTGCTGCTGGTCTGGTTCTGCCTGACCGGCAACGAGGCCGCGCTGTGGCTGCTCATACTCGCCACGCTCGTGATGGGCTGGTTCCTGATCATCCCGATCGGCGGCGCCGACATGCCCGTCGTCGTGTCGATGCTCAACTCCTACTCGGGCTGGGCCGCCTGCGGCATCGGCTTCACGCTCCAGAACACGGCGCTGATCGTCACCGGCGCGCTGGTGGGCTCGTCGGGCGCCATCCTCAGCTACGTCATGTGCAAGGGGATGAACCGCTCGATCTTCAACGTGATCCTCGGCGGCTTCGGCACCGGCGCGGCGGCCGGCGCCGCCGCGGGCGGCGCGAAGGAGCAGCGCCCGGTCAAGTCGGGCTCGGCCGAGGACGCGGCCTTCATCATGAAGAACGCCGCCTCCGTCATCATCGT
>CANMWW010000318.1 GCA_947500965.1 Alphaproteobacteria bacterium | reverse complement strand
TAACCGCGGCCCTTTCCTCCATCCTCGGCCCGCGGCCTACCGGAGAATCCCGATGATCGGCCACGAGACTCGCCGTGCCGGGATTGACTCGCCCGGGGTACGACTGTACAATGCATGCCTTCATTTCGGTCCCGGCGCCGCCAAGGCGCGCCGGGCGTTTTCGTTTGCGCATCCGGTCCAAGGCGGCTGCGCGGTCCTTTCGAACTGAGCCGACTCGAGAAAAGGGAGAGCGAACGTGGCGCGTATCGCTGGCGTCAATATTCCGACGAACAAGCGCGTGTTGATCGCGCTCCGCTACATCTACGGGATCGGTCCGGCCAATGCGGTCGTCATCTGCGAGCAGGCCGGGATCCCGGCCGAGAAGCGGGTGAACCAGCTCTCCGACGACGAGATCCTGCGCATCCGCGAGATCATCGACCGCGACTACCAGGTCGAGGGTGACCTGCGTCGCGAGATCGCGATGAACATCAAGCGACTGATGGACATGGCGTCCTATCGCGGCCTGCGCCACCGCAAGGGCCTGCCGGTCCGCGGCCAGCGCACCCACACCAACGCCCGCACCCGCAAGGGCAAGGCGCGTCCCATCGCCGGCAAGAAAGTCGCGACGCGCAAGTGAGCGCGACGCCGTCGGCACTCTAGAGAAGCGAAGGAACGGACATGGCGGAACAGAAGAAGGCGTCGGGCGGCGCCGCGGCGCGCCCCCGGCGGCGCGAGCGCAAGAACATCTCCTCGGGCGTCGCGCACGTGAACGCCAGCTTCAACAACACCATGATCACGATCACGGACGCGCAGGGGAACACGATCTCCTGGTCGTCCTCCGGGCTGCAGGGCTTCAAGGGCAGCCGCAAGTCGACCCCCTTCGCCGCGCAGATGGCGGCCGAGGACGCCGGCCGCAAGGCGATGGAGCACGGCGTGCGTACCATCGAGGTCGAGGTCAAGGGCCCGGGCTCTGGCCGCGAGTCGGCGCTCCGCGCCCTGCAGTCCGTCGGCTTCCTCATCACGTCGATCCGCGACGTCACGCCGATCCCGCACAACGGTTGCCGCCCGCCCAAGCGGCGCCGCGTCTGATCGAGGCGTAGGCACGACGCCGCGCGCGCCGCGAGGCCGCGCGGCCGGACGCAAAGAGGACTGGATGGGGGGCGCGGTTCGCCGCCCCCTCGTCCCGGAAACGAAGGACAGGCACACGTGATCCAGAAGAATTGGAAAGAGCTGATCAAGCCCAGCAAGCTGGACATCCAGCCGGGCGAGGATCCCAAGCGCGCCGCGACGATCGTCGCCGAGCCGCTGGAGCGTGGCTTCGGGCTGACCCTCGGCAACGCGCTGCGCCGCGTGCTCCTGTCGTCGCTCCAGGGGGCCGCGATCACGTCGATCAAGATCGACGGCGTGCTGCACGAGTTCTCCTCCGTCGCGGGCGTCCGCGAGGACGTCACGGACATGGTCCTGAACGTCAAGGCGATCGGCCTGCGCATGCATGGCGAGGGCCCGAAGCGCATCTACCTCAAGGCCGTCGGCCCCGGCGAGGTCACCGCCCGCCAGATCGAGACCGGCCACGACATCGAGGTCATGAACCCGGACCTCGTCATCTGCACGCTCGACGACGGCGCCAAGCTGTCGATGGAGATGACGGTCGAGACCGGCAAGGGCTACGTGCCCGGCACCGCCAACCGGCCGGCCGACGCGCCGATCGGCCTCGTGCCGGTGGACGCCCTGTTCAGCCCGGTCAAGAAGGTCTCGTACAAGGTCGAGAACACCCGCGTCGGCCAGGTCACCGACTACGACAAGCTGTCGATGTCCTTGGAGACCAACGGCGCCGTGACGCCCGAGGACGCCGTCGCGCTCGCCGCGCGCATCCTCCAGGACCAGCTGCGCCTGTTCGTCAACTTCGAGGAGCCGCAGGCCGAGAAGCCGGTGACCGCCGAGACGCAGGAGCTCGGCATCAACAAGAACCTGCTGATGAAGGTGGACGAGCTCGAGCTCTCCGTGCGCTCGGCCAACTGCCTCAAAAACGACAACATCATCTACATCGGCGACCTCGTCCAGAAGACCGAGGGCGAGATGCTGCGGACCCCCAATTTCGGCCGCAAGTCGCTGAACGAGATCAAGGAAGTGCTCGGCAACATGGGCCTGCACCTCGGGATGAAGATCCCGAACTGGCCGCCCGAGAACATCGAGGAACTCGCCAAGAAGCTCGAGGAGCCGTACTGAGGCTCGCGAGAGGCTAACGCCCATTCCGGAGTGAAGTGACATGCGCCACGCCGTCGCCGGCCGCAAGCTCGGCCGCACAACCAGCCACCGCAAGGCGACCTTCGCCAACATGGCGGCCGCGCTCATCAGGCACGAGCAGATCAAGACGACACTGCCCAAGGCCAAGGAGCTGCGTCCCGTCGTCGAGCGCCTGATCACGCTCGGCAAGCGCGGGGGGCTGCACGCCCGTCGCCAGGCCCTCTCGGTCCTGCGCGACAACGAGCTGACCCAGAAGCTCTTCGGCGCACTCGCCGAGCGCTACTCGGCGCGCAAGGGTGGCTACACCCGCGTGCTGAAGGCGGGGAACCGCCATGGCGACATGGCCGCGATGGCCGTGATCGAGCTCGTCGACCGCGACGTCGAGGCCAAGGGCAAGGCCGACCGCGAGCGCGTCGCTGCCGCGGCCGCCGCGCAGGCAGAGGCCGCGCCCGCCGCCTGACGCCGGCGCGCACGACCACCACTGCAGGGGCAGGCCCGCGAGGGCCTGCCCTTCGCCTTTCTGGGCCGCGACGCGTGGCCTCGCCATCTCCGCGCCTTCGCGGTGGATTTGCCCCGGCGGGCGCACCAGACTCCGTCCCGATGCAGAGACTCGCATTCATCGCGGCCATGGCGGCGTGGCTTCTCTTCCCATGGGGGCCCCTCGCGCCCGCCCCCGGACAGGCCCATGCGCAGCAGCCGGTGCAGCGCGTCGTTCCCCAGTCGCGCCAGGACATCCAGCTTTCCTTCGCGCCCGTGGTGCGACGCGCGGCGCCGGCGGTGGTGAACATCTACACGGGACGCAACATCGCGCCCTGGATGATGGCCGACCCGGGCTTCCGCCAGTTCTTCGCCGACCAGGCGCCGCGGCGGGTCCAGAACTCGCTCGGCTCCGGCGTGATCGTCGACGCCTCGGGCATCGTGGTCACGAACAACCACGTCATCGCGCGCGCCGACGAGATCAAGGTGATCCTCGCCGACCGGCGCGAGTTCGCGGCGAAGGTCCTGCGGGCCGACGAGCGCACGGACCTCGCCGTGCTGAAGATCGACGCCGGCCCCGAGCGCCTGCCGGCGCTCGCCTTCGCCGACTCCGACGAGCTCGAGGTCGGCGACGTCGTGCTCGCGATCGGCAATCCCTTCGGCGTCGGGCAGACCGTGACGCTCGGCATCGTCTCGGCGCTGGCGCGCACGAAGGTCGGCATCACCGACTACCGCTTCTTCATCCAGACCGACGCCGCCATCAATCCCGGCAATTCCGGCGGTGCGCTGGTCGGCATCGATGGCCGCCTCGTCGGCATCAACACCGCGATCTACAACCGCGACAGCGGCGGCGGATCGCTCGGCATCGGCTTCGCCATCCCGTCGACGATGGTGCGCGCCGTCGTCTCCGGCGCTGGCGCGGGCCAGAAGCTCGTGCGCCCCTGGTTCGGCGCGCAGGGCGACAGCGTGCCCGCGGAGCGCGCCGCGGCGCTGGGCCTGCCGCGTCCCGTCGGCGTGCTGGTGCGCGACGTCCACGAGGGCAGCCCGGCCGAGCGCGCGGGCATCAGGCGCGGCGACGTGCTGCTCTCCGTCGAGGGACGCGAGGTCCAGGACATGGAGGCGCTGCGCTTCCGCATCGCCACCCATGCCGTCGGGCAGTCGGTCTCCATCGGCCTCGTGCGCGACGGCAGGGAGATGCGCCTCGCCGCGACGCTCGTCGCCCCTCCGGAGGCGCCGGCGCGCGACACCACCGAGCTCCGCGGCAGGCACCCGCTCTCCGGCGCGGTCGTCGCGAACCTCTCCCCCGCGCTCGCCGACGAGCTGATGCTCGACTTCGAGGCGCGCGGCGTCGTCGTCGTCGAGGTGGTGCGCGAGACGCCGGCGCATCGCCT
>CANMWW010000317.1 GCA_947500965.1 Alphaproteobacteria bacterium | reverse complement strand
GGGACCGGCCTGGGCCACGTCCCCGGCCGCGCCAGACTGCCCGGCGGCATCGCCCTCCGCCGCGGGCGCGACAGCGACCTCCGGCGCGGGCGCTTCGACGGGCCCGCCGGGCACGTCCGGCGCCCCGGCCGGCAGCGCGGGCGCGTCGACCCGCTCCTCGCTGTCGAAGCGGGCGAAGATCTGGCGCAGGGTCGACTGCACCTCCTCGGCGCTCGGCGGCGGCCCGCCACCCGGTATCCCGCCGGGAACGTGCCAGTTGTGGGCGTAGTCGAGGGCCGGGTCGACATAGCCGCTTATGCCCGGGTCGAGCAGCCAGAGCCGCGCCAGCGCGGCGCTGCGCAGGGCCTGTGGCACCAGCGGATGCATGAAGGGGCGGAAGTCGCTGTCGGCCGCGAGGTCCTCGATGCGCGGCAGGCGGGCGACGATCTCCTCGCGCTCGCGCTCCTCCGCCTCGCGCGCGGCGGCATCGCGTGCGGCGGCCTCCGCCGCGCGGGCCTCCTCCGCCGCGCGCGCGGCGGCCAGTTCGGCCTCGGTGGGCTGCGACGGCGCCTGCTTCGCCGCCTCCTGCTTGAGGCGCGACCAGCGCGAGAGGAAGCCGTCCTCGCGCGCCATCACTCCTCCGTGGCGAAGGGATCGCGCGCGATCGGCGCGCGCCGTCCGAGCGAGTCCGGATCCTGGCGGTTGCGCTTGCGCTTGAAGAACTCGCGCTCGACATGATTGGCCGCGAAGAACGCGGCGACCTCGGCGGCGATCGATGGCGGCATGGCGAAGGCGGCGACGACGTCGCCCACGCTCTCGGCCATCGCCTCGCCCTCGTAGGGATCGACGGTCGCGGCGATCACCTCTAGCCTCTCGTCGCCCTCGGGGCCCGGCCCGGGGCGCAGCTGCACCCAGATCCGCGGCTCGGGCGATTCGAGGTTGTCGCGGTAATGCGCGGTCTCCGCGGGGTGCAGCTGCAGGTCGGCAAACCCGGCATAGAAGCTCTCGCTGCCGCCGCCGCCACCCAGGCTGGTCCAGGGCGCGACGGGCGGCGCGGCGGGCAGGATCGTCCCCGGCAGCCATTCATGCGTGGCGAAGGGACCGCTGGACGCGCGTTTCACCACGACCACGCCGACGCTGAGCCATTCGTCTGGCATCGCGCGCGCCTCAGGACGGCCGGCCGGCGCCGCCGGCCAGCGGAAGGCCGGTCAGCAGGTTCTGCGGCTTGAGGCGCACGACATGGTCGGGCGTCTCGGCGAGCAGCAGCCAGACGGGATGGCCCTTCGCCACCGGCAGCACCCCCGACTCGTCGGCGAAGGCGAGGCTGAACACGGCGACGATGCGCTCCTGGTCGCCCGGCTTGGCCTTGCCGCCGCGCCAGAGCGCGTTGCCGATGCGGCTCGCCTCGGCGTCGAGGCCGACGAACCAGCGCCAGTCCTCGTCATGCATCCCGCGCTCGGGCTTCACCAGCGTCTCGATGCCCAGCAGGTGCCGGATCCAGGCCTCGATCGCGCGCGCCAGCCCCTCGCGGCTGCGCGCGTTGCCGCCGAGGTTGAGCGCCATCGTGAAGGCGTCGGAGCGGCTCCAGTAGGTCCAGGCCGTCTCGTCCGTCATGACGTCGAGCTCGCCGGCGGCGGGCCCGGCGAACATCGCGGCGAGCGGCGCGGCGTGGCGGTCGACCTCCGCCTCCTCGATGCGCTCGGCGTCCGCGAGCAGCAGCGCGCCGTCGTGGATGCTCGCGCGCTGCGGCCGGAAGAAGAGCTCGCCCGCGCGCAGCACGTAGGGATCCTCGCAACCATCGAGCGCGTTGCGCAGGATGAGGTGCGCGAGGTGGTTCATGAACAGCGGCGGCACGCCGGCGGCGCCGTTGCGCGCGATGTCGAGATAGGCGGCCTCGATGCTCGCCGCGCGCAGCAGCCGGGCGCGGAAGCCGAGCATGAACTCCCAGTTCTCGCGCGCGTCGGCGTCGGCGATGGACGCGATCTCGGCGGCCCCGACCTCGCGCCGCGGATCGGCCATCAGCGCCGCATGCAGCGCGCGCTCGGCGGCGCAGGCCTCCGGCGGCGGCTTGAGCTCGGGCCGCGCGAGATAGGCGAGCAGCAGCTCGTCGCTCACCTCGAGCCCGCCATCCGCGCGGCGGCGCGTCATGTGGTGGCCGCTCGAGACCCAGAACTCCCTCATCGCGATCCCTTTCCGCGGCCCGTGGTCCCGCCCGCGAGGCCGACGAGGTCGACCCGCTCCGAGGGCTCGTCGGCCCCGGCCTCGGCATCCGAGGCGACGAAGCCGAAGACGTTGCCGTAGCGCGTCGACGGCCCCTCGCCCGGCGTGCGGGCGTGCAGCGTGCGGAAGCGCTCGGTGATCCCGTCCTCCTCGGCGCGGCGCTCGACCGCGACGAGCGTGTTGACGGGATGCGCCGCGAGTTCCGCGGCATAGGCGATCTCCTCCTCGGCGGCGGCGCGCGCCGCCTCGAGGTCCGGCGCGCCGAGCACCTCGAGCAGGCGCGTCGCGAGCGCCTCGACCGCCGCGTCGCGCTCGGCCTCCGTGGCCTCGCTCACCACGGCGAGCGTCGACCAGCCGAAGCTGCCGATGCCGAGGATGCCGGAGCGGAAGGCCGCGCGCTCCTTGCCCTCGAGCGCATCGGGATCCGCGTCCCAGAACATGAAGCCTCCGGCCACGGCCCATTCGCCGGGCTCGGCGGCCTTCGCGAAGACGAACCCGTCCGAGGGGTCGAGGCGGATGGTGCGCAGGAGCTTCACAGCACGGGCTCGCCGGTCGAGGGATCGAGCCAGGCAGGCAGGCCCGCGAGCGCGGCGCGCAGCCCCTCGCGCGAGGCGACGCGGCCATCCGCGCCGGTCACGATCAGGTCGCCGGCGGCGTCGATCCCGCGGCGGGACGCGTCGCCCTCGGGGCGGCCGGGAAGGCGGGCGAGGAAGGACTCGCCGCAGGGCCTGAACCCGTGCTCGCGCCAGGAATCGAAGCCGGCCATCAGGTGCCGCGCGAAGCCGCCGATGATGTCGGCCGCGTCGGGCTGATCGAAGCCCTCCTCCTCGAGGCCAGTGGCGTCCGGGGTCGCGCCGCCCTCGTACATCGCCGACACGGTCAGGCGGATCATCGCGCCGAAGACCAGCCAGCCGGGGACCTCGTGCTCCGCGA
Organism: Alphaproteobacteria bacterium; assembly: GCA_947500965.1. GTDB lineage: Bacteria > Pseudomonadota > Alphaproteobacteria > CACIAM-22H2 > CACIAM-22H2 > CAIOSQ01. The sequence goes on along the minus strand of CANMWW010000317.1, from coordinate 975 downwards.
CGCCCGCCTGCCAGGCGAGGCGACCGCCACCGACCAGGCCGCGATCGACGAGGATCGTGCCGGGCCAGCCGAACTCGAGCGGCTTCTCCGGTGGCATGCGCGCGGCGAGCGTGTCGCCGAGGGCGTTCATGCAGGCGAAGAAGGCGCGGCGCGCCGGGGCGAGCGGTTCGTCCGGCTCCAGCACCACGGCGAACTCGGCCATGGTCGCGCGGCGCGACCACACGAGCGTGCCCGCGCCCGCGTCGGCCGCGATGGCGCAGGCATGCGCGAAGGCGTCGCCGACCTCTCGCAGCGCCACGAGCTCGAAGCCGGGCGGCAGGTCGGGAAGTCCGGTGCTGGCGTCGTAGCTGGCTGCTGCCAAGGGCTTGTCCTCGCCGTGCGGTGCCCCACCTCGCGGGCGCGCCGCCGCGCCGGGCTTGGTGCCGGCTCGGGGCGTCTATATACGGGGCGCGGCGCGGAAGAAAAGCCGCTGCGGACCCAGGGAGAGGACATGGCTTCCCAGAAGAGCGGCCCGGCCGCCGACGCGGCGCAGGCGCGGACCCTGCTCGTGTGCTCCTGCGAGGGCTCGATGCCCGTCGACGCGGGCGCGATCGCGCGCGGCTGCGGCGGCGCCCCGCGCCCGGCCGAGGCGCTGTGCCGCCGCCAGCTCGACATGTTCCGGCAGGCGCTGGCGGAGGGCGCGCATCTGACCGTGGGCTGCACCCAGGAACAGCCGCTCTTCGAGGAGGAGGCCGCGGCGCTCGGGCGCGAGGGCGCGGTCGCCTACGCGAACCTGCGCGAGGCGGCCGGCTGGTCGTCGGAGGCCAGGTCCGCCGGCCCGAAGATGGCGGCGCTGCTCGCCGCCGCCGCCGTCGAGATGCCGCCCACGCGCGTCGTCTCGATGGCGAGCAAGGGCGTGACCCTGGTGTATGGGCGCGACGAGGTCGCGATCGAGGCCGCGCGGCGCCTCGCGGACCGGCTCGACATCACCGTCGT
>CANMWW010000316.1 GCA_947500965.1 Alphaproteobacteria bacterium | reverse complement strand
CAGCGCCTCGTCGACATCCTCGTCGAGGCGACCGTGGCCTATCTCTGCCGGCAGGCGGAGGCCGGCGCCGATGCCCTGCAGCTCTTCGACACGTGGTCGGGCGTGCTGCCGGCCGCGGGCTTCGAGCGCTGGGTCGTCGAGCCGACTTCGCGCATCGTCTCGGCCCTGCGCGCGCGCCATCCCGGCATCCCCCTCATCGGCTTCCCGAGGGGCGCTGGCACGAACCTGCGCCGCTACGCCGAGGCCACAGGCGTCGACGCGGTCGGGCTCGATGCCAGCGTCGCGCCAGCATGGGCGGCGCGCGAGTTGCCGCGGCGGACCTGCTTGCAGGGAAACCTCGATCCCCTGCTGATCGCGATGGGCGGCGAGGCCATGGACGCGGCCACGCGGGAGATCCTGCATTCGTGGCGCGAGCGCGCCTTCGTCTTCAATCTCGGGCATGGCATCACGCCCGACGTGCCCGTCGAGAACGTCGAGCGGCTGAGCGCGCTGCTGCGCGCCTGGCGCCGCGAGGAGGCAAGGTGAGGATCGCGATCGCGCTGTTCAACCTCGGCGGGCCCGATGGCCCCGACGCGGTCGAGCCCTTCCTGTTCAACCTCTTCTCGGACCCCGCGATCATCCGCGTCCCGGGCTTCCTGCGCCGCTTCCTCGCGCGCACGATCTCGCGGCGCCGCGCACCGAAGGCGCGCGGGATCTATGCCCGCATCGGCGGCGGCTCGCCGCTGCTTCCCAACACGCTGGCCCAGACGCACGCGCTCGAGGAACGGCTGCGCGACCTCGGCGAGGTCCGCGCCTTCCCGGTGATGCGCTACTGGCACCCGATGACCCCGGAGGCCGTGCGCGACATCGCGCAATTCGCCCCGGACCGCATCGTGCTGCTGCCGCTCTACCCGCAATTCTCGACCACGACGACGGCCTCGAGCCTCGACGCGTGGCGCGAGGAGGCTGCGCGCGCCGGGCTCGCGGCGCCGATGCGCACGCTGTGCTGCTATCCCGTGCAGCCGGGGTTCATCGAGGCCCTCGCCGCGCTCGTGCGCGACGGCGTCGAGGCTGCGCGTGCCAAGGGACGCCCGCGCATCCTCTTCTCCGCCCACGGGCTTCCCGAGAAGGTCGTGAAGGCGGGCGATCCCTACCAGTGGCAGGTCGAGCAGACGGCCGCCGCCGCCATGCGGGTACTCGGCGACATCGGCGCCGACCACGTCGTCTGCTACCAGAGCCGCGTCGGCCCGCTGAAATGGATCGGCCCGTCGACCGAGGACGAGATCGCGCGCGCGGGCAAGGATGGCGTGCCCGTCGTCGTGGTGCCGCTCGCCTTCGTGTCGGAGCACAGCGAGACGCTGGTCGAGCTCGACATCGAATACGCCGAGCTCGCGCACGAGGCAGGCGTCCCGGCCTATGTGCGCGTGCCGACCGTCTCGACCCATCCGGCCTTCATCGACGGGCTCGCCACGCTGGCCCGCGCGGCGCTGGCGCGCGACACGGCAGACCCGCTTCCCGATGGCGAGCGCAGGATCTGCGCGCCTGGCTGGTCGGGCTGCCCGTGCCGCGGTCCCGGCAAGGCGGCCTGAGGACATGCGCGACGCCATCCTCCAGGCGCTTCCCTGGCTGCGCGCGCTCCATGTCGTCGCGGTGATCTCGTGGATGGCGGGCCTGCTCTACCTGCCGCGGCTCTTCGTCTACCATTGCGACGCGCCTGCCGGATCGCCGCAGTCGGAGACGTTCAAGGTGATGGAGCGCAGGCTCCTGCGCGCCATCATGAACCCCGCGATGGTCGTCGCATGGGTCGCGGGCCTCGCGATGGTGTGGGCGCAGGACCTCTGGGGCGCCGGCTGGATGCAGGCGAAGCTCGCCCTCGTCGTGGCGATGACCTGGATGCACCACGTGCTCGCGCGCTGGCGCGGCGCATTCGCCGCGGATCGCAATACGCGGCCGGCACGCGACTACCGCATCGCGAACGAAGTGCCGACGCTGCTCATGATCGCGATCGTCATCCTCGTCTTCGTCAGGCCCTGGTGAAACCACGCCAGGACGCCTCCTGTTGACTTGGTGGCCGCAGGCCGGTTAAATCCTGTGCAGATCGCTCCATCGTCCGATGGCTCGCGGGACCCGAAAATCCCGCCGCGATTCCCACGAAGCGTTCCAGATCCCGCCGCGGGCCTCGCGTGTCCCGCGTCCCTCTTGCGGGCAAGGTCCCCGGCCCGTCCGGCGGGCCCATCCAGGAAAACGCGCGTCTTCCCTACCGAAACAGGCGACCAGACCCGGCCATGAACCTCCAGGACCTCAAGCGCAAGAGCCCCACCGAATTGCTGGCGCTCGCCGAGGAACTCAACATCGAGAACGCCTCCACGCTGCGGCGACAGGAGCTGATGTTCGCGATCCTGCAGCAGCAGGCCGAGCTCGGCACCGCGATCTACGGCGACGGCGTGATCGAGGTGCTTTCCGACGGGTTTGGCTTCCTGCGCAGCCCGGAATCGAACTACCTGCCGGGGCCCGACGACATCTACGTCGCGCCGCAGATCCTGCGCCGCCACGGCCTGCGAACCGGCGACACGGTCGACGGCCAGATCCGAGCACCCAAGGACGGCGAGCGCTATTTCGCGCTGACCTCCGTGCGCACGATCAACTTCGACCAGCCCGAGGTCGCGCGCCACCGCGTCAACTTCGACAACCTCACGCCGCTCTATCCCGAGGAGCGGCTCAGGATGGAGGTCGTCGACCAGAGCGAACCCGCCCCTGCGCCCGCCCCCGCGCCCGCCCCCGCGCCCGTTGCGCGCTCGCGCCGCGCCCAGGGCGACGAGGACACCGTCGCGCTGCGCACCAAGCTCTCCGGCGCGCGCACCGAGCGCCTCGCCGCGCGCGGCACCTCGAACCACCCGGCCTTCCGCCGGGATTCGACGCACCGGATCATCGACCTCATCGCGCCGATCGGGAAGGGCCAGCGCGCCCTGATCATCGCGCCGCCGCGCACCGGCAAGACGGTGATGCTGCAGAACATCGCCAACTCGATCGCGGCGAACCATTCCGAGTGCTACCTGATCGTTCTGCTCATCGACGAGCGGCCCGAGGAGGTCACCGACATGCAGCGCTCGGTGAAGGGCGAGGTCGTCTCCTCGACCTTCGACGAGCCGGCGACGCGCCACGTGCAGGTCGCGGAGATGGTGATCGAGAAGGCCAAGCGCCTGGTCGAGCACAAGCGCGACGTCGTGATCCTGCTGGATTCGATCACCCGCCTCGGCCGCGCCTACAACACGGTCGTGCCCAGCTCGGGCAAGGTCCTCACCGGCGGCGTCGACGCCAACGCGCTGCAGCGGCCCAAGCGCTTCTTCGGCGCCGCGCGCAACATCGAGGAAGGCGGCAGCCTGACGATCATCGCCACCGGCCTGATCGACACCGGCAGCCGCATGGACGAGGTCATCTTCGAGGAGTTCAAGGGCACCGGGAACTCGGAGATCATCCTGGACCGCAAGCTCGCGGACAAGCGCACCTTCCCGGCGATCGACATCACCAAGTCGGGCACGCGCAAGGAAGAACTCCTGGTCGAGAAGGGCATCCTCGCGAAGATGTACGTGCTGCGCCGCATCCTCATGCCGATGGGCACGACGGACGCGATGGAGTTCCTCATCGACAAGCTGAAGAGCTCGAAGACCAACAAGGACTTCTTCGAGGCGATGAACACCTGAGCCGCGCGGCGCGCCCGCCATGCTCCTCGTCGGCCTCACGGGGTCGATCGCGATGGGCAAGAGCGTCGCGGCGTGCATAGTCCGGCGCGCGCGCATCCCGGTCCACGACGCGGATGCCGCGGTCCATGCCCTCATGGCGCGTGGCGGCGCGGCCGTCGCGGTGCTGGCGGCGGAATTCCCGGGCTGCGTGCGCGACGGCACCGTCGATCGCGCCGCGCTGCGCCAGCGCATCAGCGGCGACGATGCCGCGCGGCGCAGGCTCGAGGCGATCATCCATCCGCTCGTGCGCGAGGCCACGCGCCGCTTCGTCGCGCGGCATGCCCGCGCGCGCCGGCGCCTGGTCTTGCTCGACATACCGCTCCTCTACGAGACGCGGGCGGAGAAGCGCCTCGACGCGGTGGTCGTCGTCTCCGCGCCGGCCTGGCTGCAGCGCGTG
>CANMWW010000315.1 GCA_947500965.1 Alphaproteobacteria bacterium | reverse complement strand
TCGCGGGGGTGCCCGTCGTGCTCGCGGTGCTGGCGACATCGGCCAGGCTGATGCCGTCGACGGAGCGCAGCGCGCGCGCCTTCGACGCGGTCGCGGCCGCGCTCTGCGCCCTCGTCTTCGCGCTGCTGCTCCTCGCGCTCGCGGGCGTCGCGCATCGCGTCGCCTGGCCCGCGCCGGCGGCCGCGGCGGCGCTGGCCGCGGCCGCCGGCCTCGCGCTGTGGCGGCGCGAGGCGGGCAGCGCCGGCCCGATCCTCGCGATCGACCTGTTCCGCGTGCCGGTCTTCGCGCTCTCCTCGGTCACCTCGGTGTGCGCCTTCGCGATCCAGGGCCTCGCCTTCGTGGCGCTGCCCATGCTGCTGCAGGCGCGGCTCGGCCATTCGCAGGTGGAGGCGGGGTTCCTGGTGACGCCCTGGCCGGCGACGGTGGCGGCCATGACGCTGGTCGTGGCGGCGCTCGCCGACCGGGTGCCGCCCGGCCTGCTCGGCGGCGCGGGGCTGCTGGCCATGGCGCCGGGCCTCGCCATGCTGGCGGGCCTGGCGCCAGGCGCCGGCGCGCTCGACATCGCCTGGGGGCTGGTGCTGTGCGGCGCGGGATTCAGCTTCTTCCAGTCGCCGAACATGAAGGCACTGATGGCCAGCGCGCCGCGCCATCGCGGCGGCGGCGCCGGAGGCATCCTCGCGACGTCGCGCCTGCTCGGCCAGTCGATCGGCGCGGTGCTGGTGGCGCTGTGCCTGGGCGCGCAGGGCACCGACGGCCTCGCGACCGCGCTGTGGATCGGCGCTGGCCTCGCGCTGTGCGGCAGCACGACGAGCTTCCTGCGCCTGCTGCCTGGGCTGCGGGGGTGACGCTGTCGAGGGAGTGCATGTTTCCCGGAAACGGGAATGGCGCGGCCGAAGGGATTCGAACCCCTAACCCTCAGATCCGTAGTCTGATGCTCTATCCAATTGAGCTACGGCCGCATGCCGGCGAACGCTCAGGTTCGCTGAAGGCCGCGGAAGCTACTCGCAAGCGCGCGGCGTTTGCAAGCGCCTCGGGCGTCGCGGCGCGGGCGGTTTTGCTCACAGGTAAAGGACGGCTTTCGGCTTGTCGCCCCCGGACCCATTGGATACATTCCGCGCGCCTCGAAGGGCTGCGACTCGCTCGCAACTCATTGCTCGGCAGGGAGAATCCGACTTGCACGTTCCAGCCCCCAGCGTGAGCGCTTCCGCCCGGTCGCTTGCCGGCCGCGCCGCGAGGGCGGGATTCGTGGTCGCCATGGGCCTCGGCCTCGGCGCCTGCAGCCTCGTCTCCGAAGCGCTCTGGCCCGCCGCCGGCTCGAAGAACCCCGGTGCCACGGTGACGCGGGTCGAGATCCCCGCCTCCCCCGCCGAGCAGCGCGCCGCCGGCGCCGCCGCCCAGCAGGGCATGTCCACCGCCGTCGGCCAGCGCGCCGTCCAGCTGCGCGAGGAGGCCGGCCGGCTCCAGTCCCTCTCCACCGGCCACGGCCAGACGCTGCAGCAGTTGCGCGCGGAGAACATCGACGCCGCGCAGCGCTACCAGACGCTCGTCGGCCAGATCAACGCGCGGCTCCAGGTCGGCACGACGCCGGGCAACCCGATCCTCACCGGCCAGCTCGCGCAGGCGCAGGGCGAGCTCGACCGCTTCTCCGCGAACATCGGCTCGCTGTCCCAGCTCTCCGGCCAGGTCGGCGCCGCGGCCTCGATGGGCACCTACCTGCTCGACTCGCTGCGCAACGCCTACGCCATATCCGGCGCGGTCGAGGAAGACCATCGCCTGCTGGCGCAGGTCGAGGACGAAGTCGGGCGGACCATGGTTTCCATCGACCGCATGCGCACCGAACTCTCCGAGGACATCGCCCGCCAGTCCTCCTATGTCAGCCGCGAGCGCTCGAACATGACGACGCTCGGCTCGGCCGTCCGCACCGGCGAGTTCTACGGCCCCGGCCTGTCGGCGCGCGCCATCGGCCCCGCCGCCGCGAACGCCCGCGCTGCTGCCCCGGCGCCCGCCGCGCGCCCGCTCGTCACCATCCGCTACGACCGTCCCAACCCCGCCTTCGAGCAGTCGCTCTACGCCGCCGCCACCCGCGCCCTCGAGGCGCGGCCGCAGGCGACATTCGACATCGTCGGCGTCGCGGCGACGGGCGGCGGCGCGGGCGACGCCGCGATGGCGACGGCAAATGCCCGCCGCCAGGCGGAGCAGGTGATGCGCGCCCTGGTCGACATGGGCATGCCCGCCGATCGCGTGCGCCTGCAGGCGCGCAGCGACAACCGGGCGACCGCGAACGAGGTCCAGGTCTTCGTGCGCTGAGCGCGCCGCCCCGGCGGGGCGGCGGGACCGGGTGCCCGGAGACGCAAGCGAGGCCCCCATGTCCGAGGCGACCTACACCAAGACATTCCCCGTCTCGTGGCAGGAACTGCACCGCGACGCCAAGGCGCTCGCGTGGAGGCTGCACGGATTGCGGGCCTGGCGCGGCATCGTGGCCATCACGCGCGGCGGCCTGGTCCCCGCGGCGATCGTGGCGCGCGAGCTCGACCTGCGCGTCATCGACACGATCTCGATCCGCACCTACGACCACCAGTCGGCGGGCAAGGCGCAGCTGCTCAAGCCATCGACGCTGGGCGGAGACGACAATTCCGGCCTGCTGATCGTCGACGACCTGGTCGACACGGGCACCACGGGCCGGGTCGTGCGCGACCTGCTGCCCGGCGCGCATTTCGCGACGGTCTACGCCAAGCCGGCGGGCAAGCCGCTGGTGGACAGCTACGTGACCGAGGTGAGCCAGGACACCTGGATCATGTTCCCCTGGGACACCGAGCTCCAGCTCGCGCGGCCGATCGCCGAGAGCGCGCGCCGGTGACCGATCCGGGGCGGCGCCAGGGCGCCGCGATCGCCGGGCCGCTGCTCGTGCTGGCCGCGCTCGCCCTCGCCTGGGGCTGCAACTGGCCGTTCATGAAGATCGTCTTCGCGGAGCTCCCGGTCTGGGGCTTCCGCGCGGTGTCGGGCCTCGTCGCCGGCGTCGCGCTGCTCGCCGTCGCGCGGATGCGCCGCGAGGCGCTGATGCCCGCGGGCGCGCGCGACTGGCGCTTCCTCGCCATCTCCGCCTTCCTCAACGTCACGATCTGGCAGGTGACCACGGCCTATGGCGTGCAGCTGCTCGGCTCGGGCCATGCGGCGGTGCTGGCCTTCACCATGCCGCTCTGGTCGGGGCTCATCGCCTTCCTTGCCTTCGGCGAGCGCCCCGGCGGGCTCTTCGTCGCGGCGCTGGCCATGGGCATGGCGGGCGTCGGCCTGCTCAGCTTCCGCGGCGACGGCTTCGCCGCGAGCGACCTGCCGGGCATGGGCTTCATGTTCGCCGCCGCGATCGGCTGGGCGCTCGGCGTGCAGCACGGCAAGCGCGCGCGCCACAGGCCAGACCTGCCGATGCTCGCGAGCACCGGCTGGCAGCTCGTCCTCGCCTCGATACCGCTCTTCCTGATCTGGCCGATCATGGAGCCGGTGCGCTGGCCGGAGGCGAGCGCGGCGGCCTGGCTCTCGGCCGGCTACGTCACCTTCGTCGCGCTGATCGTCGGCTACATCTCGTGGTTCACGCTGGTGAAGATCCTGCCCTCGCATGTCGCGTCGCTCTCCACCCTCGCCGTGCCGGCGACGGCGATGGCCAGCGGCGCGCTGGCGCTCGGCGAGCCGCTGGGGCCGCGCGAGGCGCTCGCCCTCCTCCTCATGCTCGGCGCGCTGGCGCTGGTGCTGGTCGTGCCGGCGCTGCTGCGCGGCCGCGCCGCGGCGCCCGACTGATCGACCCGCGCCATGGCCGCGTAGAAGACGCATGCAGACCATCGCCCTCCCCCGCCGCAGGTTCCTCGCCGCCGCGCCCGCCGCGCTGGCCTTCCCCCGGGCCGCGCGCGCATTGCCCACGCCCACGCCCATCCTCTTCACCGTGCTGCGCGGCGGATCGCCGATCGGCCGCCATCGCGTGGCATTCACGAAGTCCGGCGACAGGCTCGCCGTCGAGATCGAGATCGACCTCGAGGTGCGCTTCGCCTCCATCCCGCTCTATCGCTATGTCCATCGCAGCCGCGAGGAGTGGGAGGGCAATCGCTTCGTCGGGCTCGACGCGCGCACCGACGACAAC